>JAOPVV010000180.1 GCA_025966005.1 Frankiales bacterium | reverse complement strand
TGTTCGTCGACGAGGTCCACCGGTTCTCCAAGACCCAGCAGGACGCGCTGCTGCCCAGCGTCGAGAACCGCAGGGTGACGCTCGTCGCCGCGACCACGGAGAACCCGTACTTCAGCGTCATCTCGCCGCTGCTCTCGCGCAGCCTGCTGCTGACCCTCGAGCCGCTGTCCGACGACGACGTCCGCACCGTCGTGACCCGCGCCCTGGCCGACGAGCGCGGGCTGGGCGGCCGGGTGACGGTCGACGACGACGCCGTGGACCACCTCGTACGGCTGGCCGGCGGTGACGCCCGGCGCTCGCTCACGGCGCTGGAGGCCGCTGCGGGAGCGGCCGACCACGTGACGCTCGCGCTGCTGGAGCAGGCCGTCGACCGGGCCGCCGTCCGCTACGACCGCGACGGGGACCAGCACTACGACGTCATCAGCGGCTTCATCAAGTCGATGCGCGGCTCGGACGTCGATGCCTCGCTGCACTACCTGGCCCGGATGTTCGAGGCAGGGGAGGACCCGCGCTTCATCGCCCGGCGGCTGGTGGTGCTCGCCAGCGAGGACATCGGCATGGCCGACCCCTCCGCGCTGCAGGTCGCGGTGGCTGCCGCGCAGGCCCTCGAGCTGATCGGGATGCCCGAGGCCCGCCTCAACCTGGCCCAGGCCGTCATCCACTGCGCGCTCGCCCCCAAGAGCAACGCCGTCCTCGCGGGCGTCGAGACGGCCCTCGCCGACGTGCGCGCCGGGCGTACGGGCACGGTCCCGCCGCACCTGCGCGACAGCCACTACCCGGGCGCGGCGAAACTCGGTCACGGCAGCCCAGGGGGCTATCGGTACCCTCACGACTTCCCGGGACGGGTCGTGGCGCAGCAGTACGCGCCCGACCCGGTCGTGGGGCGGGAGTACTACTCGCCCAGCGGCCTGGGGGTCGAGCGCGTCGCCTCGCAGCGGCTCGCGGGACTGCGCGAGGTCTTGCGCGGGGACCGCGGGGTGGTGCCCGAGGACGCCGCGGACGGCTTCCGCCCCCGGTGCAGGCCCGCACTCCCGACCGACGACGAGCTCCAACGACACGAAGGGCACTGACCGTGCTGACAGGTGGACAGGTCGCAGGACTCATCGTGGCGGTGGCCTTCGTGGTCCTCGTCCTCTTCCTCGGCCTCGTGCTGATCAAGCTGGGCAAGGTGCTCGAGGAGACCCAGAAGCTGGTCTCGGGCATCACCGACAAGACCGTGCCGCTGCTCGGCGAGGTGACGACCTCGGTGACCCACGTCAACCAGGAGCTCACCCGCGTCGACGCGATCACCGCGAACGTGCAGTCGATCAGCGGCAACGTGTCGGCCCTGACCTCGCTGTTCGCCGCCACGCTCGGCAGCCCGGTGATCAAGGTCGCCGCGTTCTCCTACGGCGTCCGCTCGGTCGCGACCAAGCGCCACGAGAAGGACGTCAACAAGCGCGTCCGCGAGGAGCTGAAGGCGTCGAAGAAGGTGCGCGGATGAGCCGCCGCCTGGTCTACGTCGCGTTCGGTGCCGCCGTGGGCGTGCTCGTCGTCCGCAAGGCCTCGCAGGCCGCGGCCAGGTTCACACCCGCCGGGGTGCAGTCCTCGCTCGCCGGCTCCTTGGCCGGGCTGACCGAGGCGATCCGCGACTTCT
Source organism: Frankiales bacterium (assembly GCA_025966005.1). GTDB lineage: Bacteria > Actinomycetota > Actinomycetes > Mycobacteriales > SCTD01 > SCTD01. Next base: position 14,160 of record JAOPVV010000180.1, on the reverse strand, counting down.
CGGCCGACCTGCGCGAGGCGATGTCCGAGCGCGAGGAGGAGCTGCGCGTCACGCTCGGCCTCGACGGGACGCACGACCTCGTCGACCTCGACCCGGGCCACACCGGCGGGCTGGAGCCGGACGTCAGATGAGGTCCGACGAGATCCGCCGTCGCTTCCTCGGCCACTTCGAGGAGCGCGGCCACACGGTCGTGCCCTCGGCGTCGCTCATCGCCGACGACCCGACGCTGTTGCTGGTCAACGCCGGCATGGTGCCGTTCAAGCCGTACTTCCTCGGCGAGTCCGAGCCGCCGTACGCGCGCGCGACCAGCGTGCAGAAGTGCGTGCGCACGCTCGACATCGAGGAGGTCGGCAAGACCACCCGGCACGGCTCGTTCTTCCAGATGGCCGGCAACTTCTCGTTCGGCGACTACTTCAAGAAGGGCGCGATCGAGCTCGCCTGGGAGCTGATGACCTCGTCGGCGGGCTACGGCCTGGACGAGGAGAAGCTCTGGGTCACCGTGTACCTCGACGACGACGAGGCGTACGGCCTGTGGCGCGGCATCGGGGTGCCCGACAGCCGGATCCAGCGGCTCGGCAAGTCCGAGAACTACTGGCACATGGGCGTCCCCGGCCCCGGCGGGCCGTGCAGCGAGATCAACTACGACCGCGGTCCCGCGTACGGCGCGGAGGGCGGCCCCGCCGTCAACGGCGAGCGCTACCTCGAGGTCTGGAACCTCGTGTTCATGCAGTACCAGCTCGGCGAGGTCCGCTCCAAGGAGGACTTCGACGTCCTCGGCGACCTGCCGCGCCAGAACATCGACACCGGCATGGGCCTGGAGCGCATGGCGGCGGTGCTGCAGGGCGTCGACAACCTCTACGAGATCGACACCTCCCGGGCGATCCTCGACCGGGCGGCCGAGCTGACCGGCGTGCGGTACGGCGCCGACCCGGAGGCGGATGTCCGGCTGCGCGTCGTGGCCGACCACGCCCGCACCGCCGCGATGCTCATCGGCGACGGCGTGCGGCCGGCGAACGAGAAGGCCGGCTACGTGCTGCGCCGGATCGTCCGGCGCACCGTCCGCTCGATGCGGCTGCTGGGCGCGGGCGAACCGTCGATGGCCTCGCTCATCGAGGCGGCCATCGGCGCGATGGGCCCGCAGTACCCCGAGCTGGTGTCGGGCGCGGCGCGCATCACCGACGTCGCGGTGGGCGAGGAGAACGCGTTCCTCGAGACCCTCGCCAAGGGCGCGACCGTCTTCGAGAACGCGGTGCCCGAGGCCCGTTCGGCCGGCGGCGTGCTGTCCGGGACGGCGGCGTTCTCGCTGCACGACACCTACGGCTTCCCGATCGACCTGACGCTGGAGATGGCGGCCGAGCAGGGCCTGTCGGTCGACGAGTCCGGCTTCCGCGAGCTCATGGCCGAGCAGCGCCGGCTCGGCAAGGCCGACGCGAAGGCCAAGAAGTCGGCCGGCGTCGACACCTCCGCGCTGCGCTCGCTGCTCGACGCTGCGGGCTCGACCGCGTTCACCGGCTACGGCGAGGTCGTCTCCGAGGCGGTCGTGCGCGGCCTCATGCGCGACGGCCAGCTCGTGCCGTCGGCGTCCGAGGGCGACTCCGTGGACGTGGTGCTCGACCGCTCGCCGTTCTACGCCGAGGCCGGCGGCCAGCTCGCCGACACCGGCCTGCTGCGCCTGGCGGACGGCACCCTGCTCGCCGTCGGCGACGTCCAGAAGGCGCTGCCCGACCTCACCGTCCACCGCGCCCGGGTCGTCTCAGGCGAGGCGCTGCTGGGCGCGCAGGTGCTGGCCGAGGTCGACGTCGAGCGCCGGCGGGCGGTCTCGCGCGCCCACACCGCGACCCACCTGGTGCACAAGGCGTTCCGTGCCGCGCTCGGCGAGGAGGCGACCCAGGCCGGCTCGCTCAACGCGCCGGGCCGGTTCCGCTTCGATTTCTCCTCCTCCTCCGCGGTGCCGGCGTCGGTGCTCGCGCACGTCGAGCAGGAGATCAACGAGATCGCGCTGGCCGACCTCGAGGTCCGCGCGTTCGTCACCACCCAGGACGAGGCCCGCCGGATCGGCGCGATGGCGCTGTTCGGCGAGAAGTACGGCGACGCTGTGCGCGTCGTCGAGGTCGGCGACTACGCCCGCGAGCTCTGCGGGGGCACGCACGCGGCCCGCTCGGGACAGCTCGGCGTGGTCAAACTGCTCTCGGAGACCTCGATCGGCTCCGGCGTGCGCCGCGTCGAGGGCCTGGTCGGCCTCGACGCCTACTCCTACCTGGCCCGCGAGCACGTCCTGCTGGCCCAGCTCGCGTCCGCCTTCAAGGTGCCGTCGGCGGAGGTCCCCGACCGGGTCGCCGCCACCATCGCCAAGCTGCGCGAGGTCGAGAAGGAGCTCGCGACGCTGCGCTCCGGCGCGGTGCTGCAGCAGGCCGGCGCGTTCGCGGCCGCGGCCACCGACGTCTCCGGCGTCCGCTACGTCGGCGTCGAGGCGCCGGCCGGCACCTCCGGCGACCTCGTGCGCCAGCTCGCGCTCGACATCCGCGGGCGCCTCACCGGCCCCGGCGTCGTGCTGGTGGCGGCCGGCGGTGACCGGGTCACGCTGGTCGCCGCGGTCAACGACGAGGGACGCGCCCGCGGCCTGTCGGCCAACGCCGTGCTGCGGGAGGCGGCCGCGGCCGTCGACGGCAAGGGCGGCGGCAAGGACGACGTCGCGCAGGGCGGCGGCACCAACGCCGCCGGCATCCCCGACGCGCTCGTGCGGGCCGAGCACGCCGTCGCCCGCGTCGTCTCCGGCGGCGCATGAGCGCAGCGCCGGGGGTCGTCGTGGCGGTCGACGTCGGCACGGTCCGGGTCGGGGTCGCCGCGAGCGACCCGCACCGGATCCTCGCCTCGCCGGTCGAGACCGTCCCGGCGCCCGGGCACGCCCGCGTGGTCGATCTGATCGCCGAGCGGGGCGCAGTACTGGTGGTCGTCGGCCTGCCGACGTCGATGAGCGGCGCCTCGAAGAGCGCGTCGGCCGACATGGCCCGCACCTGGGCGGCGGTGCTCGAGCCGCTCGTCGCCCCCGTCGAGGTGCGCCTGGTCGACGAGCGGCTCACGACCGTGAGCGCGACCGCCGCGCTGCGGGCGTCGGGACGCAACGCCAAGCAGAGCCGCGCCGTGGTCGACCAGGCCGCCGCGGTCGCCCTGCTGCAGGGCGTGCTGGACCAGCGCTGAGGGTGTCCGCGCGGTGATACGTGACTTGCCTCTCGTAGGATCCTCGGCGTGACCGACCTCCTTGACCTGCGCGAGGACGATCCGCGCCCCCAGCGACGACGCCGCCGCGGAGGTCGCCTGCTCGCGGTGCTGTTCGTGCTGCTGCTGACCGCCGGGCTGGTCGTGGGCGCGGCTGTCGCCGTCCGCCAGGTCTTCGACGGCGGCTCGGCGGCCGACTACGCCGGCAGCGGCACCGACCCGGTCATGGTGCAGGTCAAGCCCGGCGACAACGCCGGCGACGTCGGCTCGACGCTGGTCGCGGCGGACGTCGTGAAGAGCCGCCAGGCGTTCTTCGAGGTCGCCGCCGCCGATCCCCGGGCCACCTCGCTCAAGCCCGGCTTCTACGAGCTCAAGCTGCAGATGTCGGCCGCCGAGGCCTTCGAGCTGCTGCTGGACCCGGCGTCGCGCGTGGTCGGTCGGGTCACCGTCGCCGAGGGCCTGACCGTCCCGCAGACGCTGCAGGTGCTCGCCGAGGGCACCGAGATGCCGCTCGCCCAGTACCAGGCCGCCGCCAAGGACGTCGGCGCGCTCGGGCTGCCCGACTACGCGCAGGGCCGGCTCGAGGGGTTCCTGTTTCCGGCCACCTACGACGTCGAGCCCGGCACCACCCCGGCGCAGGTCCTCACCCAGATGGTCGACCGGTTCCAGCAGGCCGCCGAGACCGTCGACCTCGAGGCCCGCGCGAAGGCGCTCGGTCGCACGCCGTACGAGGTGGTCGTCGTCGCCAGCCTGATCGAGCGCGAGGTCCGCTTCGACGACGAGTACGGCAAGGTCGCCCGGGTCGTCTACAACCGGCTCGACCAGGGGATCCCGCTCGGCATCGACGCCGCGATCGCCTTCGGCGTCGGCAAGACCCCGGGCGAGCAGATCACGGCGTCCGATCTGGCCAAGGACACGCCGTACGAGAACCGCCGCAAGCGCGGGCTGCCCCCGACCCCGATCGCCTCGCCCGGTGAGGCGACGCTCGAGGGCGCGCTCAACCCCGAGGACAGCGACGTCCTGTACTACGTCCTGGCCACCAAGGAGGGCCGCTCGTTCTTCACGAGCGACTACCAGGCCTTCCTCGACCAGCGCGACAAGTCGCGCGCCGAGGGCGTCTTCTGAGGGCCGCCGTCCTCGGCCGTCCGATCGCGCACTCGCTGTCCCCGCGGCTGCACCGCGCGGCCTACGCCGAGCTCGGGCTGGACTGGACGTACGACGCGGTCGAGGTCGACGCCGACGGCCTGGCCGGCTTCCTGTCCGGCTGCGGACGCGAGTGGGCCGGGCTGTCGCTGACGATGCCGCTCAAGCAGGCCGTCCTGCCGCTGCTCGACACCTGCTCGGAGCTGGCCCGCGACGTCGCTGCCGCCAACACGGTCGTGCTGCGCGACGGGCAGCGGCACGGCGAGAACACCGACGTCCACGGCATCGTCGCGGCGTTGGCCGAGGGCGGTGTCGTCACCGCCGGACGGGCCGTGGTGCTCGGCGGGGGAGCGACCGCCCGCTCCGCACTGGCCGCGCTGCAGCAGCTCGGCTGCGCCGACCCGGTGCTGGTGGTGCGGTCCTCGCCCGACGAGACGCTCGCGGCCGCGGCCCGGCTCGGGGTGCGGCCGACGGTCGTCGCGTTCACCCCGTCCGTGCTCGACGGGTGCGACCTGCTGATCAGCACGCTGCCGTCCGGAGCCGCCGACGCGGTGGCGCCGCACGTCCGCGCCGTGCCCGCGCTGCTCGACGTCGTCTACGACCCGTGGCCGACCGCGCTGGCCGCGGCGTGCGGGGGAGCGGTGGTCAGCGGGGCGGCGATGCTGCTGCACCAGGCGGCCCGTCAGGTCGAGCTGATGACCGGCCGGACGGCTCCGCTCGAGGCCATGCGGGCAGCGCTCAAGCCGTCGTAGGGCAACGCCGATGGGACACCCATCAGATGGTCGCGTCTGACCGTCTCGCGAAGGAGTCCCGATGAGCCAGCAGTCCCGCTCCGACCGGCTGGACCACGCGATCCACGCGCTGCTGTCCCAGACGCCGGAGATCGAGGCCGCCGCGGTGGTGTCGTTCGACGGCCTGCCGATGGCCGCCGCGCTGCCGCCGTCCATGGACGAGGACCGCGTCGCCGCCATGAGCGCCGCCCTGCTCTCGCTCGGCGAGCGCGCCGCCCAGGGCCTCGGCCGGGGCGAGCTGTCGCAGGTCTACATCGAGGGCGACGCCGGCACCGTCTTCCTCATCTCGGCCGACGACGAGGCCGTGCTGGTCGCCGTCGCCGCCAAGGGCGCCAAGGTCGGCATGATGCTGTACGAGGTGAAGCGCGCCGCCGCGACCGTCGCCGGCATCCTGCGCGTCGACGACGAGCCGGTCGCCCCGCCGGTGCCCGTGCAGGCCGAGCCGGTGGCCGAGACGTACGTGGCCCCGGTCGCGCCTGCGTCCGCCGTCGCCTACGAGACGCTCGAGCCGTCGTACGCCGAGCCTTCGTACGCCGAGCCGGCGTACAGCGAGGCGTCCTACAGCCCGTCGAGCTACACCGGACCGACCTACGCCGCCCCGCCGGTCGACGCCACCTGGACGCCGTCGTACGCCGCGACCGCCAGCGCCGCCGGTCCGCTGCCGCCGGCGACCTGGTCCTGACGGCGTGAGGCTCGAGGGGACGCTCGACGCGTTCAGCCTTCCGGACATCTTCCAGCTGCTGAGCTTCACCAAGAAGACGGGCACGCTGCACCTGCGCCGCGACACCTCCCACGGCGCGGTGCACCTGCGCGACGGCTTCGTCACCGGCGCACGCGCCGACGTCGGCCGGCAGGAGCTCGGCCGCCGCCTGCTCGGCGCCGGCCTGGTCGACGACGAGGTGCTGGCGTCCGCCGCCGAGGACCTCGCCGGTGACCCGTCGCTCTCGCTGGCCCAGCTGCTGGCCGAGAAGTCCGCACTGCCGTCCGACACGGTCTCGGCGATCGCGGCCGAGCAGGCGCACGACGCCGTGTTCTCGCTGCTGCGCTGGCCCGAGGGTGAGTTCGCCTTCGTCGTCGACGAGCCCGACCCGGACGACCTGGGCGCCGCCCTGACGGTCGAGGACGTCGTCACCGAGGGCCAGCGCCGGATCGCCGCGTGGGCCGAGCTGGTCGAGTCCGTCCCGGCGCCCGACTCGGTCCTGCGGGTCAACGCCGCCCCGCCCGGCGACCCCGTCGCCGACCGCGACGAGTGGGCGCTGCTGTCGCTGGTCGACGGCCGCCGCACCGTCGCCGACCTCGTCACCACCTCCGGCCGCGGTGAGTACGCCGTCGTCCGGGCGCTCGCCGGCCTGGTCAGCCGCGGGCTTCTCATCGTGGGCGACCCCGCCGACGACCAGCTCGCCCGCCGCCAGCGCCTGCTCGCCGCGCTCGAGGGCCACGTCGCGCCGCCGGCCCCGCCCGCGCCGGCCGTGCCCGTCCAGGCGGCTCCTGCTCCCGTCATCCCCGAGCGGCCCGAGCCGTTCACCCTGCCGCGCCGGCCGGACCACGCCGAGACGCCGTCGCCGGCGTACGCCCGGGCGTCCGTTCCCGCGCCGACCGTCCCGTCCGCCCGGACGACGACCACGGCCGGCTTGCACGGCTCGGTCCACGGCGCCACCGCACTGCAGCCCGCCGTCGACCTCGAGGCGTCGCCCTGGATCGAGCGCGACCCGAGCGTGAACAAGAGCCTGCTGCTGCGGCTCATCGCCGGCGTGAGGGGACTGTAGTGAGCACCCGCAGCCCGAACCGGCGCAAGCACGGCGGCACCGCCGTCAAGATCGTCGTCACCGGGCCGTTCTCGGCCGGCAAGACCACGCTGATCCGCACGATCAGCGAGATCACGGTGCTGTCGACCGAGAAGGACATCAGCGACCACACGAGGTCGCGCAAGGCCGAGACGACGGTCGCGATGGACTTCGGCCGCATCACCATCGACCGCGACCTGGTGCTCTACCTGTTCGGCACGCCCGGCCAGGACCGCTTCGACTTCATGTGGGAGATCCTCGGCGAGGGGATGCTCGGCTACATCCTGCTGATCGACAGCTCGCGGGAGGACAGCCTCGACGAGGCCGTCGGCATCCTCGCGGCCTTCCGCAAGATGGCCCGCGTCCCGTTCGTCGTCGCGCTGAACCGGTCGGCAGGCATGGACCCGTCGGACGAGGACCGCGTCCGCTCCGTGCTCGAGCTCGACGAGGACACCCCGGTCGTGCCCTGTGACGCCACGGACCGCGAGTCGGTCAAGGCCGTGCTGCTGGCGCTGCTCTACTCGGTCGTCGACCAGATCGACGCCCCCGCGGCTGCCCGGGTCTGACGGATGGGCCTGTTCCGGCGGCGCCGGGGGCGTCACGCGCTCGGCGCTGCCGTCGCTGCTCCTGCTCCCTCGGCCGTGGCAGCGGCGCCGGAGCCGTGGCTGACGGCGTCGCTGCCGTACGCGGCCGTGCAGCCCACCCCTTCTCCGGTGGACGACGGGACGGTGGTCGGCGGGATCGCGGCGCTGATCGCGTCGGGGCAGGCGTGGGGCGATCCGTCCCTGCGGAGCACCCCCGTCGTCGAGGCGGCGGCGCGGCCCGTCGCCGTGCCGCTGGTCCCCGCGCCCGTTGCCTCGGCGCTGCTTGCCGCTGCACCCGTGGCCCCCGCCCCTGCGGCCTTCGCACCCGTGGCCCTCGACTCCGTGGCCCTCGACTCCGTGGCCCTCGACTCCATGGCCCTCGACTGCGTGGCCCTCGACTCCTTGGCCCTGCAGACCCTGGCCCCGGCACCCGTGGCGCCCGCATCCGTGGCCCCCGCGCCCATGGCACTCACGTCCGTCCAGCTGCTCGAGCCTCAGCCGGCCGTCCAGGCAGTGCCTTCGCCCCTCACGCCTTGGTCGCCCCCGCAGCCGACACCCGCGGACCTGCTCGTGGATCCGGCCGTGCCGCCCTCGTACTCGCTCCCCGTGCAGCTCGCTCCGCGGCCGGGGTCCGTCGACGCGCTCCCTGCCGCCCTGCCGCCGGTCTCGCCCTCGCCGCTTGAGCCCGTGACTGCCGCCGATGAGGCGTTGACGGCCGCCTCGACGCTGCCCCCGCTCGCCTCGACTGCCGTGCCGCTGGTGTCGGCGTTCGCCGACTCGGGACCGGTCCTGTTGCCCTCGGTCCCGGTGACCGTGCTGCCCGTTCCGGTGATCACCGTCCAGCCCGCCGCCGAGGCTCCGCCCGTGCACCCCTCGTCGACGGTGCTGACCGTCCCGCCGCCGGCGCCGTTCCCCATGTCGGCACCCCGCGGTCTGGCCGCCGTCCTGACTCCCGGACAGGCCCCGGCCGAGATCCCGCCGTCGCCTCGTCCGGCCGGCCCCGCCCGTCCCGATACGAGCTCTGCCTTCGCTGCCCTCGTCGCCGCAGAGGTGGACGCGCCCCGCGTACCGTCCGCGCTGGAGCCTGCGGCGGCCGACCTGCTCGCCGCCGAGCCCCCTGCCGCTCCGCGCGTCCAGCTCGGCTTCCGCGACGGCTCCACCGCCTCGCTGGACCCCGACTCCGACCAGGCCGCCGCCCTCGAGCAGCTCGCCATCCTGCTCAACCTGCGTGACGACTAGTCATACCGGAAGTATCCTTGGGTCATGAAGACCACGATGAAGGTCGAGTCCGAGACGCGGGACCTGGTGAAGCGACTCAGCCAGGAGCGGTCCTTGGACTACGACGAGACGATCCGGCTCGGCATGCTCGCGCTGGAGCGCGAGAGCCGCCGCGAGCGGATGCGCCGCGAGTCGTCGGTGGCGGCTGAGGACCCGGAAGACCGCGCCGAGGCAGCCCGCGTCATGCAGGACATGGAGCAGTGGGGTGCGCGGTGACGTCGTGCGTGTGCCGGCCGCACGCGGTGCCCGGGGGCGGGAGCAGCAAGGACGGCGCTACGGCGTCGTCGTGCAGTCCGACGACCTCATGATCTCCACCGTGTTCGTCACCCCGACCTCGACCGGCAGCTTGCCGATGCTGCACCGCCCGGAGGTCGAGATCCTGGGGGAGCGGACCTGCCTGCTGGCCGAGCACACTCGGGCGATCAGCCGCGACGCGCTCGGGCCCACCGTCGCCCGGCTGGGTCACGACGACCTCCGACGACTGGACGAGGCGCTCAAGCTGGTGCTCGGGCTGGACGACTGACCGCTCCACTCGTGTCAAGGCTCAGCCGCGGCCGTCCGAAGAGCAGAGCAGGACCACGGCGCCAGGAGACCCCCACGTGAAGCAGCTCGGCGACATCCTGATCGAGGGTGGGCACGTCACCCCCGACCAGCTGGCGAGCGCCGTCGAGGAGCAGCGTCGTCTCGGCCGCAGCCTCGGACGGGTGCTCGTCGAGCTGGGGATGCTGTCCGAGGGCCAGCTCGTCGCCGCGCTCGCGACGCAGATCGGCCTGAAGTTCGTCGACCTGTCGGACTACCCGGTCGACGGCTCGGCGGTCTCCCGCGTGCCCGACACCGTCTGCCGCCGGCACAACGCCCTGCCGATCGGCTACGAGGACGGCAAGCTCGTCGTCGCGATGGCCGACCCCGCCAACGTCTTCGCCGTCGACGACATGCGCTCGATGACCGGCATGGAGATCAAGCCGGTCGTGGCGACCAAGGCCGACGTCCTCGCCGCGATCAACCGCTACCAGCGCGCGGACAGCGAGATGGACGAGCTCACCTCGGCCATCGACGTGAACCACGACGACGACGACCTGGCGAGCGTCAAGGAGATCACCGAAGACGCGCCGATCGTCAAGTTCGTCAACCTGCTCATCACGCAGGCGATCCAGGACCGCGCGTCCGACATCCACATCGAGCCGGCCGAGAAGGACCTGCGCGTCCGGTTCCGCATCGACGGCGTGCTGCACGAGGTCATGCGCTCGCCGAAGAGCATCACCTCCGGCGTGACGAGCCGTCTGAAGATCATGGCCGACATCAACATCGCCGAGCGCCGGATCCCGCAGGACGGCCGGCTGTCGGTCAACGCCAACGGCAAGAAGATCGACCTGCGCGTGGCGACGCTGCCGACGGTGTGGGGCGAGAAGATCGTCATGCGCATCCTGGACAACACCACCGCCATGATGAAGCTGTCCGACCTCGGCTTCGGCGACGAGAACTACGAGGTCTACTCCAAGAGCTTCATCAAGCCGTACGGGATGATCCTCGTGACCGGCCCGACCGGCTCTGGCAAGTCGACGACGCTGTACGCGACGCTCAACATCGTCAGCAAGCCCGAGGTCAACGTCATCACCGTCGAGGACCCGGTCGAGTACCGCATCCCCGGCATCAACCAGGTGCAGGCCAACCCCAAGGCCGGTCTGACCTTCGCCGCCGCGCTGCGCTCGATCCTGCGCTCGGACCCCGACATCGTGCTGCTCGGCGAGATCCGCGACAAGGAGACCGCGCACATCGCCATCGAGGCCGCGCTCACCGGCCACCTCGTGCTGTCGACGCTTCACACCAACGACGCGCCGTCCGCGATCGTCCGCCTCACCGAGATGGGCATCGAGCCGTTCCTGGTCGGTTCGGCGCTCGACTGCGTGCTCGCCCAGCGCCTCGCGCGCAAGCTGTGCGGCAAGTGCAAGGAGGCGTACGTCCCGACGCGAGAAGCGCTGGTGGACATGCGCTTCCCCTGGTCGCCGGACGAGCCGCCGCCGACGCTGTACCGCCCGATCGGCTGCAGCGCCTGCTCCAAGACCGGCTACAAGGGCCGCTTGGCGCTGCACGAGGTGATGGCCGTCAGCGAGGAGATCGAGAAGCTGGCGGTCGAGCACGCGTCCGCCCTGACGATCTCCAAGGTGGCCCTGGAGCAGGGGATGATCACGCTGCGGAACGATGGCCTGACCAAGGTCAAGGCCGGCCACACGTCGATGGAGGAGATCCTCCGCGTCGTGGTCTGACGCGCCTCAAGGCGCTGCTCCGTCTGGCCGATGCCTGCGGGGACGAACACCCGTTCCGGACGCCCCGGGACCGAGGAAGGACCGCACGTGGACGCGCAGCCCCCCGCCGGCATGGACGGCTACTTCACGCCGGTCACCGCCGCGCCGCCCGCCCCGGCTCCCTCGCCGCTCGACGCCACCTGGACTCCTGCGCCGCCGCTGGTTACCGGCTCGCCGATGGACCTGAGCGCGCCGACCATGTCCTTCGCGGCACCGGCCGTGGCCGCCCCCGCTCCCGTCGTCGCCACCCCGGTCGCTCCCATCGGCGTCGCCCCGCCGGTCGTCCCGACGGCCCTGCTGGCGCCGGAGGTCACGTCCGTGTCCGCCGTCCCCGCGCCTGCCGTCCAGCCCGCACCGCTCCTCGCCGCCGTGCCTGTCGTCGTCGCCGCACCGGTTGTCGCTGCCGCGCTGATGGTCCCGTCGCAGGCGACCGCACCCGCCGAGGCCGCCGACCAGGCGGTGCGCCTCGGCGCGGAGGACACCAGCCAGGACAGCGCGTTCCTCGCCGACCTGCTGCTGCACGTGCTCAACAACAAGAACTCCGACCTGCACCTGACGGTCGGTGCGCGTCCGACCGTCCGGCAGCACGGGCACCTGCAGCAGCTCGAGGACTTCGACGTCCTCACGCCGCAGCACATCCAGAAGACGATGTACGCGATCATGAGCCAGAAGCAGCGGGAGAAGTTCGAGGAGGAGCTCGAGCTCGACTTCGCCTACTCGCTGCCGGGCAAGGCCCGCTTCCGCGTCAACATGTACAAGCAGCGCGACGCGATCGGGGCGGCCTTCCGCCTCATCCCGTACGAGATCAAGAAGCTCGAGGACCTCGGTGTCCCGCCGGCCGTCGCCAACTTCGCGATGCTCCCGCGCGGCTTCGTCCTCGTCACCGGCCCGACCGGCTCCGGCAAGTCCACGACGCTCGCGTCGGTCGTCGACCTGGCCAACCGCAACCGTCGCGACCACATCATGACCGTCGAGGACCCGATCGAGTTCCTGCACGAGCACAAGGGCTGTCTGGTCAACCAGCGCGAGGTGGGGGAGGACACGTGGTCCTTCAAGAACGCACTCAAGCACGTTCTGCGCCAGGACCCGGACATCATCCTCGTCGGTGAGATGCGCGACCTCGAGACGATCGAGATCGCCCTCACCGCCGCCGAGACCGGTCACCTGGTCATGGCGACCCTGCACACCCAGGACGCGGCCCAGACCATCGACCGCGTCATCGACGTCTTCCCGCCCAGCCAGCAGCAGCAGGTGCGCGTCATGCTGTCCGGCGCCCTGCAGGGCGTCGTCTGCCAGCAGCTCGTCAAGACGGCTGACGGCAAGGGCCGTGCCGTGGCCACGGAGGTCATGGTCGCGACGCCGGCCATCCGCAACCTCATCCGCGAGGGCAAGACGCACCAGATCTACTCGGCGCTGCAGGCGGGCGCCAAGCACGGTATGAACACGATGGACGCGAGCCTCGCGGACCTCGTGCGGAAGGGGCGGATCACCTACGACGCGGCACTTGAGAAGTGCCACCACGTCGAGGACTTCAACCGGCTTGCCGGCCGGGCCTGAGAGGCTACTGACTGATGGCAGCGACTGCGACGTTCGAGTACAAGGTCCGCGACGCCGCGGGCAAGCTCAAGACAGGGAAGCTCGAGGCGGAGACCCAGAGCCAGGTCGCCAACAAGCTCAAGGGCATGGGGTACGCCCCGCTGTCGATCACCCAAACGAACGCCGGGATGAACAAGGAGCTGTCCATCCCGGGGATGGGCAAGAAGGTCAAGCTGAAGGACCTGGCGATCTTCTCTCGTCAGTTCGCCACGATGATCAACTCAGGCCTGTCGCTGCTCCGAGCGCTGAACATCCTCGTCGACCAGACCGAGAACAAGGAGCTGGCTCGGGTCCTCGGCGAGGTGCGCACCGACATCGAGACCGGCGGCAGCCTGTCCGGCGCCATGAGCAAATTCCCCGAGGTCTTCCCGCCGCTCATGGTGAACATGTGCAAGGCCGGCGAGGTCGGCGGGTTCCTCGACATGGTCCTGCTCCAGATCGCGGAGAACTACGAGGCCGAGGTCAAGCTCCGCGGCAAGGTCAAGTCCGCGATGACCTACCCGATCGTCGTGTTCGTCATGGCCATCCTGGCGGTCATCGGCATGCTGCTGTTCATCGTCCCGGTGTTCGAGGCGATGTTCGCTGACCTCGGCGCGACCCTGCCGCTTCCGACCCGCTTCCTGGTCTTCCTCAGCGGGCAGATGAAGATCCTGCTGCCGCTGGCCGTCATCAGCCTGATCGGCTTCCTGTTCGTCTGGAAGCGCGTCAAGCGGGACGAGAAGGTGCGGGGCGTCGTCGATCCGCTGAAGCTCAAGGCACCGGTCTTCGGTCCGCTGTTCCAGAAGATCGCGCTCGCCCGCTTCGCGCGCAACCTCGGCACCATGCTCAAGAGCGGCGTGCCGATCCTGCAGAGCCTGGACATCGTGGCCGACACCTGCGGCAACATCGTGCTGTCACGAGCCGTGCGAGCCGTGCAGGAGAGCGTCCGCACCGGTGAGTCGCTGACGCAGCCCCTGATGCAGCATCCCGTCTTCCCACCGATGGTCGTGCAGATGATGGCGGTCGCGGAGGACACAGGGGCTCTCGACACCATGCTCGGCAAGATCGCGGAGTTCTACGACCAGGAGGTCGAGTCGACGACCGAGAGCCTGACGGCACTGCTGGAGCCGCTCATGATCGCGTTCATGGGCGCCCTGATCGGTGGGATGATCGTGGCCCTGTACATGCCGATCTTCAAGATCTTCGAACTCGTCCAGTAGGCCGATCGGAGCAGGACGAGAGCCCCGCCGGCGGGCGGGTTCTAACGGTCGCTGCAACACCTCGAACTGAGGAGTTGCAGCGACCGTGTCGTTTCAGGACCAGGGGCCCGATCGTTGGTCGGTGTTGAAGGCGGCGTTCTGCTGTCGTTCGACCGCACCGGCAGCGTCACCGAGTCCGCTCGTGAGTTGGAGATCAACCGGAACACGGCCTTTGCGTGGGCCAGGGCAGCCGGGCTCAGACCAGCCGCGCCAGGGCCGGCCCTCCA
>JAOPVV010000143.1 GCA_025966005.1 Frankiales bacterium | reverse complement strand
TCGGCAGCGGCCACAGCCGTGCGGGCCGGCCGGCGTCCGGCAGCGGTGCGGGAGCGGGAGCGCCCAGGGTGGTGCGGCCGACCAGCAGGGACGGCGGCAGGACGCGGCCGGGCAGGCCCAGCGGGCGGTCAACCTTGAGCCGCAGCGTCGCCAGCTCGAGCCCGGCGTAGCTGCCGCCGATCGCCCAGACGTCGCGAGCCGCGTCGCGCTGGGCGACCCGGGCCAGGGACCGGCCGTTCACCGCGGCGCGGGTGTGCGCGTCCGGGGCGGCGTACGGGCCGAGCACCTCGTCGCAGTGCCCGATGCCCGACTCGACCAGGCCGTCGCGACCGGGCGCGAGGTGCGACCGGTGCTTGCGGACGGCGCGCAGGTAGTCGGCGTCGCCGCGAGGGTGGTCGTCGGCGACGCAGACGACGGTCCAGTTGTCGGCGACCTTGTCGGGGCGGTCGGGGTCGATCCGCAGCGACCGTCCGCGCAGCTGGGTGACCGAGGTCGCCGTCGAGGCGCTGGACAGGTCGACGACGACGTTGAGCGGCGGGCAGTCCCAGCCCTCGCCGAGCAGCCCGCGGGTGCCGACGACGGCGCGGGTGCCGCCCATCACCAGCCAGCGGGTGACCAGCGGCGTCCAGACCCGGGCCGACCAGCCGGCACCGGCCTCGACCCGCACGATCGAACGCAGGCCGTCCAGCGGCTCGGCCAGCAGCCGGTCGGCGAGGTGCGGCGGGCAGGTGGCGCGGAAGCCCGGCAGGTCCTCGCGGCGCATCGCGACCGTCCGGCCGGTGCACAGCACGGGCCGCAGGACCGGGCCCAGATCGCTGCGCGCGATGGCCAGGAACGCCAGCCGGGCCGACCCGGACGCGCCCGGTGTCTCGCGCAGCCGCGACGGCGCCTGCGCCGTCCGCTGCTCGAAGTCGCACAGGACGACGGCGCGCAGGTCGTCGCCGAGCGCGTCGTGCTCGGCCGACAGGACGTGCAGCGCCGCGCCGGCCTTGGACTCCGACAGCGCGCACACCCGGTCGACCGGCGAGGTCGTGGCGCGCAGGCCCTTCCTGGTGAGCACGAAGCCCAGGCTCGGCAGCACGTCCCGGACGGCGCTCAGCAGAGCCACGTCGGCGTCCGCGCGGCTGGCGGCGAGGTGCTCGACGGCGTACGCGCCGAGCAGCACGGCCCAGTCGGTGGCGTCGGCCTCGGCCCGGTGCTGCTCCTGCAGGCGCGCGCCGCTCGGCAACGACAGCAGACCGACGTGCACGAGCCGCAGCCCGGCGCGGGCCAGCTCGGGGTCGGCGTCCTCCAGCTCGCGCCAGGTCAGCCGTGCGCCGCTGTCGGCCACCCGCCGGTCGTGCAGCCGGCGCCAGAGCCAGTCGAGAAACGGCAGCGAGCCGGTGCGCTCCGAGACCAGCTCGAGCTGCAGATCGGCGAACCGGGTCCGGTCGGCGATGATCCAGGTGTCCTCCTCCGGCGAGGGCTCGGTGAGGTAGACGAGCTCCTGGAACGGCGCCAGCTCGCCCTCCTTCACCACGGCCGGGGTGGGCACCGAGAAGTCGTGGCCCTCGCCGAACAGCTCGTCGTGCAGCTCGCGCTGACGGGCGGTCATCTCGAGCGCGGGCGTCGCCGTCAGCCCGAGCACCCAGGTGTCGTCGCCCAGCGCGCGCGCCAGCGCCCGGACCAGCGCCCCCCAGGTCTCGAGCAGGTGGTGGCACTCGTCGAGCACCAGCGTCCACGGGCCGGTGCGGGCGGCGTGCTCGACGAGGTCGCGGCCGCGCGGGTGCATGAGCGCGAGCAGGTCGTGGCCGTCCGGGTCGCGGACGGCGGCCCGCCGTCGCTCGGCGATGCCGGGGCTGGTGTCGTCGTCCTCGTCCTCGTCGTCGGCGGTGCGGTCCCAGACGCTCAGCGCCTGGTAGGTCAGGACGGTCAGTGCGGTCTTCAGCAGCCGTCCGCCGCTGGCCGGCTGCGGGTGCTGGAGCGGCCCGCCGAACTGCTCCCACTGCGACAGCCACTGGCCCTGGACCGCCGTGTTCGGCGCGAGGACGAGCGTGCGCCGCCCGATCCGGCGGGCCGCCTCGAGGCCGACGACGGTCTTGCCCGCGCCCGGGGGCATGACGACGTACGCCCGCTGCTCACCGGCCGCGCGCAGCCGGTCCACGGCGTCGAGCGCCTGCGCCTGGTACCGGCGGAACGGCTGGGGGAAGCGGCACTGCTCCCACGCCTGCTCGTCCACCCGCCCATCTTGCCGGAGTCCGCGGCGGGGGAGCTCAGCCGGCAGTGAGCGCTGCGCTGCGCAGCCCGTCGACGAGCGCGTCCGGGACGGCCAGGCGCGGCCGGCCGACGTAGCCGTACGCCGCGACCTGGCGGCTGTCCCACAGCCGGCGCGCCGCGCCGTCCGAGACGACCGCGACCCGGTGGGACGGCGTCTGCACGAGCGTGCCGTCGCGCAGCGCCAGCGGGGAGCCCCAGCGGGAGTCCTCGAGGGCGTCGGCGGGCAGGACGGCGACGTCGGCCGACGACAGGCCGTGGCTGGCGAGCACGGCGGGGTGCACCACCGGGTGCAGGCGGCCGTCGGCGTCGACGAGCGACACGACCGGGTCGCCGTCCGCCCGCACGAGCGCGCCGGGGAACAGCGGACCGTCGACGCCGTCGGCCACCGGGAGCCGCTGCAGGTCGACGTCGCCGAGCGGCAGCACCCGGGGCACCAGCCGGCCCAGGCCCGCCAGCAGCTCGAAGCCGGCCTTGACCCGCTGGCCGCCGGTGACCAGCCAGGTGGTGCCGCGCGGGTCGCGCACGACGGCGCCGTCACGGGGCGGGACGGCCGGGCCGGTCGGGTAGCCGAGCGACGCGGCGGAGGTCATCGCCACCGCGGTCAGCGGAGTGCGCCCGTCGACGGCGAGCACCTGCGCCGACACCGGCCGCTTGCGGCCCTCGTCGAGCAGGAACAGCGCGCCGGACGGGTGCCTCATCAGCGAGCCGTCCGGGTGCGGGCCGCTCGGCAGCGGCGCCGTCAGCCGGCGGGCGGCCTGCAGCGACGGGAAGGCGTTGTGGACCACGCCGCCCCAGCCGGCGCCCTTGCGCAGCTCGACGTGCAGGTGCGGCCCGGTGCCCTCCGCGTTGCCGGAGTCGCCGAGCCAGCCGACGAGCTGACCGGCCAGGACCCGGCTGCCGCGCTCGATGCCGGACGGGAACGACCAGGCTGCGGTGCCCTTGGCGTCGTCGGTGCCGGGGGTGTCGTTGTTGACGTGCACGTAGATCGCCGACCAGCCGGCCGACGGTCCGCGGTCGGACGCGATCGTCAGCCAGTTGCCGCCGCCGTCCTCCGTCTCGCGCCGCACCGACGTCACGACGCCGTCGAACGCCGCGACGAGCGGCAGCATCTTGGCTCCCATGAGGTCCTGCCCCATGTGCATCCGCGCGCAGCCGGAGCGGCAGGCCAGCCAGTTGTCGCTGTAGGACACCCGGCCGGCGACCGGGAAGGTCATCGGCACGACGACGCGGGCCGTCGAGTACTCGGTCCCGGTGCCGGGGTCGACCTCCGCGGAGGCCGGCACGGCCCCGGCGAGCAGGGCAGCAGCGGTCAGGACGAGAGCAGCCAGGCGCACAGGAGGACCTCAGAGCATCGGGGGGCGTCCTGTCGACCTCGTCCGCTCGCGCCCGGCCCGGGTCACCCGATCGGGTGACGACCGCCCGGGCTTGCCTCGGGAATCACCGGCGCGCCAGGCTGCTTGCAGGGCGACGAGCAGCAGAGGAAGAGCCATGACCTGCACGCACCTCGACACGATCGATCCGGAGGTCGAGCCCGACACCCTCGACGGCTGCTCGGACTGCCTGCGCGACGGCACGAGCTGGGTCCACCTGCGCCAGTGCCTGCGCTGCGGCCACGTCGGCTGCTGCGACAGCTCGCCGCAGAAGCACGCGACGGCGCACTTCGGGACCTCGGGGCACCCGCTGGTCCGCTCGTTCGAGCCGGGCGAGACCTGGGTCTGGTGCTTCGTCGACCAGGCCGCCATGGACGCCGGGTGACGGGGCGCCCCGTCCTGCTCACCGTCGACGACGACCCCGGGGCAGCCGCGCCATCGCGCGCGACCTGCGCAAGCAGTACGGCGAGCACTACCGCGTCGTGCGGGCCGAGTCCGGGCCGTCCGCGCTGGAGGCGCTGCGCGAGTTCAGGCTGCGCGGCGAGACCACGGCGCTGCTGCTGGCCGACCACCGGATGCCCGGCACGACCGGCGTCGACTTCCTGGAGCGGGCGATGGACGTCGTGCCGGACGCCAAGCGCGTCCTGCTGACGGCGTACGCCGACACCGACGCCGCGATCCGCGCGATCAACGACGTCGACCTCGACCACTACCTGCTCAAGCCGTGGGACCCTCCGCAGGAGCGGCTCTACCCGGTGGTCGACGAGCTGCTGGCCCTGTGGGCGGCGCAGACCCGGCCCGGCTTCGACGGCCTGACGCTGCTGGGTCACCAGTGGTCGGCGGACACCAGGCGGCCAAGGAGTTCCTCGCCCGCAACCAGGTGCCCTACTGCCACCTCGACGTCCGCAGCGAGCAGGCGCAGCGGCTGCTGGCCACGGCCCGGCTGTCCGACGACGCGGACGGGCTGCCGGTCGTGCTGCTGCCCGACGGCGCCGTCCTGGTCCGCCCGTCGCTGCCCGAGCTGGCCGAGCGGGTCGGGCTGTCGACCTCCGCGGGCAGCCCGTTCTACGACCTCGTCGTCGTCGGCGGAGGACCCGCCGGTCTCGGCGCGGCGGTCTACGGCGCGAGCGAGGGGCTGCGCACGCTGCTGGTCGAGCGCGCCGCCACCGGCGGCCAGGCCGGCCAGAGCAGCCGCATCGAGAACTACCTCGGCTTCCCGAACGGCCTGTCGGGCGCCGAGCTGGCGCAGCGGGCCCGTGACCAGGCGACCCGCTTCGACGTCGAGATCCTCACCACCCCCGAGGTCACCGGGATCGCGCCGCACGGCGACGGCCGGGTGGTCTCGTTCGCGGACGGCAGCGAGGTCACCTCGCACGCCGTCGTCCTGGCCACCGGCGTCTCCTACACCCGGCTGCCGGCCGAGGGCGTCGACGCGTTCGCCGGACGGGGGGTGTACTACGGGGCTGCCGCGCACGAGGCGGTCAACTGCAAGGGCCAGGACGTGTACGTCGTCGGAGCCGCCAACTCCGCCGGGCAGGCCGCCCTGTTCTTCGCCCAGCACGCCGCGCGCGTCGTCATGCTGGTGCGCGGCAGCGACCTGCGGCGCAGCATGTCGGAGTACCTCGTGGCCCGGATCGAGCAGGAGCCGCGGATCGAGGTCCGGACCTGCACCGAGGTCGCCGGCGGGTCGGGCGACGAGCACCTCGAGCGGCTCGTCCTGCGCAGCACGACCGCCGCCAGCACCGAGGTCGTCGACGCCTGCTGGCTGTTCGTGTTCATCGGCGCCTCGCCCCGCACGGATTGGCTCGGCGACGGCTTCGCCCGCGACGACCACGGCTTCCTGCTCACCGGCCCCGAGCTGCTCGGTCCCGACGGCCGCCCGCCGGCGGGCTGGCCGCTGGAGCGCGACCCCTACCACCTGGAGTCCAGCGTCCCGGGGGTCTTCGTCGCGGGCGACGTCCGCGCCGCCTCGGTGAAGCGGGTCGCGTCCGCGGTCGGTGAGGGCGCGATGGCCGTCACGCTGGTGCACCGCTACCTGGACCCGTCATGAGCCGCGACCGCCGACGAGCTGCGGACGCTGTTCCTGTTCGAGGCGCTCACCGACAGCCAGCTCGGCTGGCTCGCCGAGCGGGGCGAGGTCCGCACGTTCGACACCGGTGGCACGGTCTACCGGGAGGGGACGCCGCAGGAGCACCTCGTCGTGCTGCTCGAGGGCCGGCTGCGGCTGCTGCGGCTGGTCGACGGCGAGGACCTGGTCGTGAACGAGACCGACCAGCGCGGCGCGTACGCCGGCGCCGTCCGCTCGTACGTCTCGGTCGACGAGCCGTACGGCAACACCGTCGTCGCGGCCGCGCCGAGCCGCTTCTTCCTGCTGCCCGCCCAGGACTTCGCCGACTTCATGCGCGAGCAGCTGCCGATGGCCGTGCACCTGCTCGACGGGCTCTACCTCGGGCTGCGCAGCACCGAGGCGCAGGTGCGCCAGCGCGAGCACCTCGCCGACCTCGGCAGCCTGTCCGCGAACCTCGCCCACGAGCTGAACAACCTTGCTGCGGCGACGGTCCGGGCGACCGCGCAGCTGCGCGAGCGGGTCGCCGGGATGCGGCACAAGCTGGGCGCGATCGCCGCGGGACGGTTCGACCCGGAGGTGCTGGCACGGCTGGTCGCCCTGCAGGAGGAGACGGTCGAGCGGGCCGCGACGGGCCGCGCCGCGCTGTCGCCGGTCGAGCAGGCCGACCGCGAGGACGAGCTGTCCGACCGCCTCGACGAGCTCGGCGTCGCCGGCGGCTACGACCTGGCGCCCGTGCTGGTCACCGCCGGGCTCGACGCCGCCTGGGTCGACCAGCTGGTCGAGCTGTTCGACGGCGCCCCCGATGGCCCGCTGCGGTGGATCTCCTACACGCTCGAGACCGAGGCGCTGATGGACGAGATCCAGGACGCGTCGACGCGCATCTCGACGCTGGTCGCCGCCGTCAAGCAGTACTCCCACATGGACGCCGCCACCCACGCCGACGTCGACCTGCACCCCGGCCTCGACAGCACCGTCGTGATGCTCGGGCACAAGCTCGCCGGCATCGAGGTGCGCCGCGAGTACGACCGCGACCTGCCGACCGTGCCGGCCTACGGCGCCGAGCTGAACCAGGTGTGGACCAACCTCATCGACAACGCCGCCGACGCGATGGGCGGCTCACGAGTGCTGGTCCTGCGCACCCGCGACGAGCCCGGCAGCGTCGTCGTCGAGGTCGCCGACGACGGCCCCGGCATCCCCGACGGCGTGCGCGAGCGGGTGTTCGAGGCGTTCTTCACCACCAAGGACGCCGGCCGGGGCAGCGGGCTGGGCCTGGACAACGCGCGGCGCATCGTCGTGCAGCGCCACCACGGCAGCCTCGACCTGGCGACCTCGTCGGCCGGCACCACCTTCACCGTCCGCCTGCCGAAGGAGCGCCCGTGACCCTGCTCGCAGCCGGAGCGGGGCCGCCCGAGTTCCTCACCCAGATCGCCGCTCTCGTGGTCGCGGCCGCCGTCATCGGCTACGCCTGTGCCCGGCTGCGCATCGTGCCGATCGTCGGGTTCCTGCTCGCCGGGGTGCTCATCGGACCGAACGCGCTCGGCGTCGTGCAGGAGCGCGAGATCATCGACGCCGCCGCCGAGGTCGGCGTCATCCTGCTGCTGTTCACGATCGGCATCGAGTTCTCGATCGGCCGGCTCGTGGCCATCCGGCGGCTGGTGCTGCTCGGCGGGTCGCTGCAGGTGGTCGGCGCCGTCGGGCTGACGACCGGCGTGCTGGTGCTGGCCGGCGTCGACCTGCGACCGGCGCTGTTCACCGGCCTGCTCGTGTCGCTGTCGTCGACCGCCATCGTGCTCAAGCTGCTCGGCGACCGTGGCCAGACGTCGTCCCCGACGGGACGGGCGAGCCTGGGACTGCTGATCTTCCAGGACCTCGCGTCGTCGCGATGGTGCTGCTGCTGCCGATCCTCGGCGGGCGCGACGAAGCCGGTGCCGGCGGGCTGGCGCGCGCCCTCGGCACCGCGGCCGCGGTCATCGTCGTCACGCTGGTCGTGGCCCGGCGGGTGATGCCGCCCGTGCTCGAGGCGGTCGCCCGCGCCTGCTCGCCCGAGGTCTTCCTGCTCTCGGTGATGGCGCTGTGCCTCGGTACCGCCTACCTGACCGCGCTGGCCGGTGTCTCGGTCTCGCTCGGCGCCTTCCTGGCCGGCCTGGTCGTCAGCGAGTCGCGCCACTCGGCGCACGCGTTGGGCGAGGTGCTGCCGCTGCAGATCCTGTTCTCGGCGACCTTCTTCCTCTCGATCGGCACCCTGCTCGACGTCCGGTTCCTCGTCGAGGAGCCGCTGCTCGTGCTGGGTGCGGTGGCCCTGGTGCTCGTCGTCAAGGTCGTGTCCACCGGGGCCGCCGCCGCGGTCGCCGGGGTGGGTGCCGCCACGGCGGCGTCGACGGCCTTCCTGCTGGCGCAGGTCGGCGAGTTCGCTCGCCTTCGTCCTCGAACGACTCGGCCGCGAGCAGGGGCTCAGCCCGGCTGACCTCGGTGAGGACGGCTCGCAGTCGTTCATCGCCGCCACCGTGCTGCTCCTGGTCGCGACACCGGGGCTCGCCGCCGGGGGACGCGCCCTGTCCGGACGTCTCACGGCCCGCCGGCGCACCGCCGCCGCCGACGCGGTGGCCGTGGCGCCCGAGCAGACGGAGGGCCACGTGCTGGTCTC
>JAOPVV010000113.1 GCA_025966005.1 Frankiales bacterium | reverse complement strand
TTCTGGAGCGTGATGGTGGCGAGGGTCTGGTTCTCGTCCTTGATCTCCACCTTCTCCTTGGCCTCGATGGCCTGGTGCATGCCCTCGTTGTAGCGGCGGCCCGCGAGCACGCGCCCGGTGTGCTCGTCGACGATGAGCACCTCGCCGCCCATGACGACGTACTCCTTGTCCTTCTTGTAGAGCTCCTTGGCCTTGAGCGCGTTGTTGAGGTAGCCCACCAGCGGGGTGTTGACCGACTCGTAGAGGTTCTCGATGCCGAGCTGGTCCTCGACCTTCTCGACGCCGGACTCGAGGATGCCGACGGTGCGCTTCTTCTCGTCGACCTCGTAGTCCACGTCGCGGACCAGCCGCGGGATGATCCGGGCGAACTCGGAGTACCACTTGGTGGCCTGGTCCGACGGACCGCTGATGATCAGCGGGGTACGGGCCTCGTCGATGAGGATCGAGTCGACCTCGTCGACGATCGCGAAGTGGTGGCCGCGCTGCACGAGCTCGGCGGCGCTCCAGGCCATGTTGTCGCGCAGGTAGTCGAAGCCGAACTCGTTGTTGGTGCCGTAGGTGATGTCGCAGGCGTAGGACGGACGGCGCACCTCGGGCCGCTCGTTGGCCAGGATGACCCCGACCGACAGGCCGAGGAAGCGGTGCACCCGGCCCATCCACTCGGCGTCGCGGCGGGCCAGGTAGTCGTTGACCGTGACGACGTGGACGCCGTTGCCGGCCAGGCCGTTGAGGTAGGCCGGCAGCGTGCAGGTGAGGGTCTTGCCCTCGCCGGTGCGCATCTCGGCGATGTTGCCCATGTGCAGCGCGGCGCCGCCCATGACCTGGACGTCGAAGTGCCGCTGTCCCAGCGTGCGACGGGCAGCCTCGCGGGCGACGGCGAAGGCCTCGACGAGGATGTCGTCGACCGTCTCGCCGTCGGCCAGGCGCTGGCGGAAGACGTCGGTCTCCTGGCGCAGCTCGGCGTCGGTCATGGCCAGGAAGTCGGCCTCGACGTTGTTGACGGCGTCGGCGACCGCCTTGAGCCGGCGGACCATCTTGCCCTCACCGGCACGGAGCAGCTTCTGCAGGACCACGCTGGTGCATCTCCCTCGTCGACGGGCGCTCGTCGCTGGATCAGAGGCCCGTCGGTCATCGTAGGCGCTGGCACCGGGCGAAACGGATGGCACGCGCCCGTGGTGCCCGGGCACAGTGGTGCGCGTGGAACCTGTCGACATCACCGCCGGACGGCTGCACCTGCGAGCGTGGACGGCCGGCGACGAGCCGGTCCTGGTGGAGGCGGCTGCCGACCCGGAGACCCAGCGGTGGACCTCGGTGCCGCAGCCGTACCTGCGCTCGGACGCCGAGACGTGGGTCGGGCGGACGGCGCCGGCCGGATGGGCGGACGGGACGTCGCTGAGCTGGGCGGTCTGCGACAGCACGACCGCCCAGGTGCTGGCGGGCGTCGTCGTCCGGCTGGGGGCCGACCCCGGGGTCTGGGACGTCGGGTCCTGGTGCCTGCCCTCCGCCCGCGGGCAGGGCGTCGTCCCCGAGGCGCTCGCGACGGTCTGCCGCTGGGCCTTCGCGGTGCTCGAGGCGGAGCGGGTCGAGTGGAGGGCGCAGGTCGGCGACTGGGCCTCGCGGCGGGCCGCCGAGAAGGCCGGCTTCCGGGTCGAGGGAGTGCTGCGCGGCGCGATGGCGCACCGCGGCGCGCTCGTCGACGGGTGGATCGCCGGCCTGCTGCCGGGCGACCCGCAGACCGACACCGCCGTCCTGCCCGGCTACCCCGACCGCACCGACGGGGTGGTGACGCTGCGGCGCTGGCGGTCCTCGGACGCCGCCGACGTCGCGCGGGCCTGCTCCGACCACGAGACGGCGCGGTGGCTGCCCGTCCCCGTGCCGTACACGCTGGAGGCCGCCGCAGGCTACGTCGAGGGCATCGTCCCGACGGAGTGGGCCGCCGGGACCGCCGCGAACGTGGCGGTCACCGACGCCACCACCGGTGAGCTGCTCGGCGCCGTGGGGCTCACGCTGCGCAGCGGTCTGGGCGAGGTCGGCTACTGGACGGCGCCGTGGGCCCGTCGCCGGGGCGTCGCGACCCGGGCGGCCCGGCTGCACGCCGCCTGGGGCCTGGAGGAGCTGTCCCTCCCCCGCGTCGAACTGCTCGCCGACGTCGGCAACACCGCCTCCCAGCGCGTCGCCGAGCAGGCCGGCTTCACCCGTGAGGGCGTGCTCCGTGCCGTCCGGCCGGCGCCGCGATCGACCGACCGCGTCGACATGGTCCTGTTCGCCCTCCTGCCGCCCCGCTGACCCCGTCCGCCTCACCTACGCGTGGACGGCCGACCCTAGGCACTACCCCGTTCGAACCGCTCGCCAGGACGCCGTTCCCGAACGGTTCGAGCGGGGTGGTCGGCACTACCCCGCCCGACCCGCTCGCCAGGACGCCGTTCCCGAACGGTTCGGGCGGGGTGGTGCCTGCTCGGGACGGCGCCCGGGAGCGAACGCACCGGAGGCCGGCCCCCGAAACGGGTGCCGGCCTCCAGAGGTGCTGCAGGTCAGGTGATCTCGAGCAGCTTCTCGCGGACGGCGTAGACGACCGCCTCCATGCGCGAGTGCAGCTGGAGCTTCTCCAGGATGTTGCGGATGTGGTTCTTGACGGTGTTCTCGCTGATGAACAGCT
>JAOPVV010000236.1 GCA_025966005.1 Frankiales bacterium | reverse complement strand
ACGACCTAGGGCACTCCCGCTCGGGGCCAGGGCAGCCCGGCAGACGACTGCCTAGGCGTCGATGGGCATCCTGCCCGCGGCCTCGACCTGCCAGATCCCACGCCAGTCGGACAGCGCCAGCGGAAGTCGCACGTCGGCTCGACGATGGCCGAGAGGCTGGCTGCCGTGCAGGGCGAGGAGCTGGGAGGGCAGGGGCCGACGTCGAACGGTGGGTGAGCAACTCACGAGCCAGGCATGCGCTGGATGACGGGGGGTGACGACACACGCCAGAGTGCAGGGGCGACCCCATGTCAATGGCCAACTAGCGGTCCCCGCTGGTGGCCAGCAAAAGTCCCCACCTCGCGTGATGGCTAGCGCTTCGAGGGGCGGCCTCCTGTCCGGCTGCGGGCCTCGCGCATGCGGTAGCTCTCGCCGTCGGTGGCGACGACGTTGTTGTGGTGCAGCAGGCGGTCGAGCAGGCTGACGGCGGTGCTGTGTTCGGGTAGGAAGCGGCCCCATTCTTCGAAGGGCCAGTGGCTGGCGATCGCGAGGCTGCGGCGTTCGTAGGCGGCGGCGACGAAGCGGAACAGCAGCTGGCTGCCGGTGCTGTCCAGCGGTGCGAACCCGACCTCGTCGCAGATGATCAGGTCGTTGCGCAGGACGGTCTCGATGAGCTTGCCGACGCTGTTGTCGGCCAGGCCGCGGTAGAGGTTCTCGACCAGCTCGGCGGCGGTGAAGTAGCGGACCCGCAGGCCGGTCGCGACGGCGGCGTGCCCGAGGGCGATCAGCGCGTGGCTCTTGCCGGTCCCGGCTGGGCCGATGAGCGTGATGTTCTCCTTGGCTGCGATCCACTCCAGGCTGGTGAGGTAGGCCCAGGTCTGCGGGGCGATGTTGCTGGCGGCCAGGTCGAAGCCCTCGATGGTCTTGACGGTCGGGAAGTTGGCCTGCTTGCTGCGCAGCCGGGTGTTGCTGGCGTCGCGGGCGGTGATCTCGACCTCGACCAGCGCCCGCAGCAGCTCCTCGGGGGTCCAGCGTTGGGTCTTGGCCGTGGTGAGCATCTCGGGCGCGACGCGACGCATCGAGGCGAGCTTGAGTCGACGCAGCCCGTGCTCGAGATCGGCCGTCAGCGGCGCGGGTGCGGCAGCGGCCATCACGCACCCCCCTTGAGCTGGGAGGTGCTGTCGCTGGTGAGGTCCTCGAGCCGGTAGGCCGTCAGCGGACGGGAGGCCGTTGCGGGCAACTCGATGACGAGGGCGTCCCCGGGCTCGGTGGGCTGGGCGACGCCGGTGCCGGCGGCCAGGATCGACCGGACGCCGCTGGCGTTCCACCGGCCGAAGGTGATCGCCCGCTCCAGCGCGGCCAGCAGCGCCTGGCGGCCGTGCGCGGCTTGCAGCGCGCCGAGCTCAGCGAGCTCGGGTCCGAGCCGGGTGTTGCCGGAGGCGGCGGCCTGGCGCAGCCACTGCTCCGCGGCTGGCCCGAGCGCCAGGAACGCCTGTTCAGCAGCGGTTCTGGCCGTGACCTTGCGCGCCGGCGTGTTCGGCCGGGGCCGGCTGTAGTGCGCGTCCAGGACACTGGCCTCACCAGGCGCCATGAGCGGGTGCTCGGCGAGGACCTCGCCGGTGCTCGGCGAGGACCTCGCCGGTGCCCGGCATGACGATGGTGATGCCCGTGCTGCTGGACAGCACCTCCACGGTGTTGCCGAGCATCCGGTTGGGCACCGAATAGCGGGCTGACCCGAACCGCACGCAGGACAGCTTGTCGACCTTGCGGATCTCCCGCCGACCCCCAAACAGCCCGGTCGGCTGCAGCGACGGCAACGCGGCCAGCAGAGCCTGCTCGGTCTGGACCAGCCGCTGCGCCGGGACCGCAGCGATCTCAGAGTGCCGGGCGCTGTTGACTTCTTCGCACCACGCGGCCGCAGCCTCGTTCACCGCGGCGAGGTCGGTGATCGGTTCCCCGAGGGCGCCGAGCGGGACCATCAGGTCGTGCTTGGCGTAGTTGACCAGGTTCTCCACGATCCCCTTGCTCTGCGGGTCGCGGGCGTGGCAGAAGTCCGGCCGGAACCGGTAGTGGGTGGCGAAGCGGACGTAGTCCGGCGTCGGGACCACGACGTCGGCGACCACCCCGCCCTTCAGGCAGCCCATCCGGTCGGCGAGCACGACCTTCGGGACGCCGCCGAGGGTGGCGAAGCACTCGGCCAGCAGGGCCAGCGTCGTGTCCGCGCGTTCGTTGTCGGCGAAGCGCACGAACCGCACCCGCGACCAGGCAAGCACGGCGCAGAACACGTGCAGCCCGTTCAGCACGCCCCAGTCGATGACCAGGTGCTCCCCGGGTGTCCAGACCGCCGGGCGGCGCGCACGCTCACGCGCCTGCTGCTGCCGGTACTTGCCGCGCTCCTGGGCGACCAGGCGGCGGAAGTTGCGATCAGAGCCGGCATAGCCGCCCGCCCGCGCCGTCGGCAGCAGCCGCTTGGCACTGATCTTGCCCTTCGTGGCGTCGATCTCGGTCGCCACGAGCGCGCGGACGCTCTCGTAGTTCTTCCGACGCTCGACCCGCTCGGCGGCGGCCCGGTCCTTGTCGATGATCCTCTTGACGGTCTTGTGCGTGACGCCGCACATCTCGGCGGCGCCACGGTAGGTGCCGACCTTGCGGTAGGCGGTGATGACGTCCAACTGCTTCCTCGCAGACAACAATGGAGGCCCCCTGGGCGGTGATCGGTGCTGGCTTCGACACCGCCACCGTCACCGCCCAGGGCCTCAGCTCCCGGCAGACACGACGAACGCGAGGTGGGGACTTCCACTGGCCACACGTGGGGACTTCTCGTGGCCACCAGCGGGGACTTTCACATGGCCACGGACACGGGGGTTGTAGAAGCCTTCGATGAAGGCGAACACGGCGTTCGCGAGTTCCTCGCGGGTCGCCCAGGACTGCCGGTCGAGCAGCTCGGTCTGCAGGGTCGCGAAGAAGCTTTCGGCGACGCTGTTGTCGAAGCAGTCACCGATGGTGCCCATCGAGCCAAGCAGGCCGGCTTCGCGCAGCCGATGCCCGAAGGCCCAGCTGGTGTAGGTCGAGCCGTGATCGGAGTGGTGGATCGCGCCTG
>JAOPVV010000080.1 GCA_025966005.1 Frankiales bacterium | reverse complement strand
AGCCGGAGCCTGCTCCCGTCGCCCAGGCCGCTTCCCCGGCCCCCGCTGCCCCGGCGGCGTCGGCTGCCCCCCCGGCCCCCGCGGCCGCGTCGGCTCCGGCCGACGGAAGCGGCGGCGGTGGCGGTGGTGAGGGCGCGTACGTCACACCGCTCGTCCGCAAGCTCGCGACCGAGCACGGCGTCGACCTCGGCAGCCTGCACGGCACCGGCGTCGGCGGTCGCATCCGCAAGCAGGACGTCCTCGACGCCGCCGGTCAGGGCGGCGGCGCTCCTGCCGCTCCGTCCAGCGCCCTGGCGCCCGCGGCTCCGGCCGCCGCGGACACGTCCTCGGCTCCTCGCGCGCAGATCCCGCAGCCGGCGCAGGGCACCACGGCCCCCGCCCCGGCGTTCGTCGACCAGGCCGTCACGGCCGCCTCGGCGACCCAGGTCCGCGGCCGCACCGAGGACATGTCGCGCCTGCGCAAGGTCATCGCCGCGCGCATGACCGAGTCGCTGCAGACCAGCGCGCAGCTCACGACGGTGCTCGAGGCCGACGTCACGAGGATCGCGCGGCTGCGCGCGCAGGCCAAGGGCGACTTCGAGGCCCGCGAGGGCACCAAGCTGTCGTTCCTGCCGTTCTTCGCGCTGGCGACCGTCGAGGCCCTCAAGGCCCACCCGGTCGTCAACTGCAGCATCGACCAGGCCGCCGGCACGATCACCTACCACGAGGCCGAGCACCTGGGCATCGCCGTCGACACCGACCGCGGGCTGCTCGTCCCGGTCATCCACGGCGCCGGCGACCTCAACCTGGCGGGCATGGCGCGCAAGATCGCCGACCTGGCCGAGCGCACCCGCACCAACCGGGTCACGCCCGACGAGCTGGGCGGCGGCACCTTCACGCTGACCAACACCGGCTCGCGCGGCTCGCTGTTCGACACGCCGATCATCAACCAGCCGCAGGTCGGAATCCTGGGCACCGGCGCGGTCGTCAAGCGCCCGGTGGTCGTGAACGACCCCGAGCTGGGCGAGATCGTGGCGGTCCGTTCGATGGTCTACCTCGCCCTGACCTACGACCACCGGATCGTCGACGGCGCCGACGCCGCCCGCTTCCTGGTCACGGTCAAGGAGCGCCTCGAGGAGGGCGACTTCGCCGCCGAGCTCGGCCTGTAGCAGCTCCCGCTCCACCCGCGAGGGCGGTCACCGGCGACGGTGGCCGCCCTCGCGGCGTTCCGGCGGCACCGGGGTGAGCCCGACCACATGCGGAGGACTTCCTCCACTTCGGGGTCTACCGTCGCAGCACCCCACGACTGACGGAGCCCGCCTTGACCCGCCCCCGCGCCGACCGCAACAGCGCCACCCCCGACTACCGCCTGACCTTCGTGGTCCTGTGCGCCGGTGTCTCGGCCTTCTCCCTGCTGCAGTCGATGGTCAACCCGGTGCTGCCGACCATCGAGGCAGCCCTCGACACCGACCAGCGCACCGTGACCTGGGTGCTGACGGCGTACCTGCTGTCGGCGTCGGTGTTCACCCCCATCGTCGGCCGGATCGGCGACAAGGTCGGCAAGGAGCGGATGCTCGTCGTCGCGCTCGGCGCGCTGGCCGTCGGCTCGCTGATCGCCGCGCTCGCGCCGACCATCGGCGTGCTGATCTTCGCCCGCGTGGTGCAGGGCATCGGCGGCGGCGTGCTGCCGCTGACGTTTGGCATCATCCGCGACGAGTTCCCGGCCGAGAAGGTCGCCGGGGCGATCGGCACCGCCGCCGCCCTGCTCGCCGTCGGCGGCGGGCTCGGCCTGGTCCTGTCGGGACCGGTCGTGGGGGCCCTGAGCTACCACTGGCTGTTCTGGCTGCCGATGATCCTCACCGTCGCGGCCGCCCTCGCCGCCGCCGTGTGGGTCCCCGAGTCGCCGGTGCGGACGCCGGGTCGGATCAATCTGCTGGCCGCCGGGCTGCTGTCGGGCTGGCTGGTCTGCCTGCTGCTGGCGATCAGCCAGGGACGCGTCTGGGGCTGGGCGTCGCCGCTGACCGTCGGCCTGCTCGTCGGCGCCGTCGTGCTGGCGGCGAGCTGGGTCCGCGTCGAGGTCGGCAGTCCCGACCCGCTCATCGACATGCGCATGATGCGCATCCCGGCGGTGTGGACGACCAACCTGGTGTCGCTGCTGTTCGGCATCGGCATGTACTCGCTGTTCGCCTTCCTCCCGCAGTTCCTGCAGACCCCGGGGCGGACGGGCTACGGCTTCGGCGCGTCCGTCACGGAATCCGGACTGCTCCTGCTGCCGCAGTCCGCGGCGACCTTCGCCGCGGGGCTGCTGTCGGGCCGGCTGGCGGCGCGCCACGGCAGCAAGCGGGTGCTGGTCATCGGCGCCTTCCTCAGCGCCGGGTCGATCCTCGGGCTCACCCTGGTGCACGAGCAGGTCTGGCAGGTCCTGGTCTGGACGACGCTGATGGGCGCCGCCTTCGGCCTCGCCTTCGCCGCGATGTCGAACCTGGTCGTCGAGGCCGTCCCGCGCTCGCAGACCGGTGTGGCCAGCGGCATGAACGCCAACATCCGCACCATCGGCGGCGCGCTCGGCGGCGCGATCCTCGCGAGCGTCGTCACCGCGGGCGCCCGGCCGGACGGTCTGCCCGTGGAGTCCGGCTACACCCAGGGCTTCGCCGTCCTGGCGGGCACGGGCCTGCTGGCCGCGATCGTCGCGCTGTTCGTGCCGGTGGCCGCCGGCCCGGAGCCCGAGGAGCTCCTCGACGAGGTGCGCCACCCCGAGCTCGCCGTCGTCGCGGCGGGCACGCTGGTCAGCGACACCCGCTGACGTGGAGGTCCGACCGCTGCGCCGCGACGCCGCCGCCAACCGCGAGAGGGTGCTGAGCGCTGCCGCCGACGTGTTTCACGAGCGTGGTCTCGCCGCGGGCCTGGACGACGTCGCCCGCCGCGCCGGCGTCGGCGTCGCGACGGTGTACCGCCGGTTCCCGAGCCGCGAGGCGCTGCTCGAGGCGCTGCTGGCCGACCTGTTCGACGCCTATACCGCTGTGGCCGACGCCGCGCTGGCGCAGCCGGACGGCACCGGGCTCGCGTCCTACGTCCGCACCGCCAGCGAGGTCCAGGCCACGCCGCGCGGCTGCGCGCTGCGGCTGTGGAGCTCCCCCGCGCTCGAGCCGCGTCGCGAGCTGCTGCACCAGCGGATGGAGGCCCTGCTCGGCGACGCCAAGGCCCACGGGACGTGTCGCGACGACGTCACCGTCGACGACCTGGTCGGCATGTTCGTGGCCCTGCGCGGGGTGCGCGAGAGCCTGACCGCGACCGCAGCGCTGGACTGGCGGCGCCACCTGGAGCTGTGCCTCGCGGGACTGCGCCCGGCCTCCTGACCCTGCCGTCCGGGCAGTGCCGGGCGTCGAGGGTGGCAGGGTGCCGGCCATGACCGTCGACCACCTCGCCCACCTCGAGCGCGACGCGGAGGCCTTCGTCGCCGCGCTGCGCAGCACCGACCTCGACGCTCCCGTCGCGGCCTGCCCGGAGTGGGCGCTGCGCGACCTGGCCGTGCACCTCGGCAGGGTGCACCGCTGGGCTGCCGGGATCGTGCGCACGGGCGAGCGCGGTGCGGCGGACGCCGTCGCCCCCGCCGACGCCGACCTGGCCGACTGGCTGGCTGACGGGGCGGTCGACCTCCTGGCGGCGCTCCGGCTGCCGGAGCGGGAGTGCTGGACGTTCGCGGGCCGGGGGTCCAGCGCGTTCTGGGTCCGGCGGCAGGCGCTGGAGACGGCGGTGCACCGGGTCGACGCCCAGCGCGCCGGCGGCGCCGAGGAGGATCCGGTCCCGGACGACCTCGCCGAGGACGGCATCGACGAGGTGCTCGAGGTGATGCTGCCGCGGCAGGTGTCCCTGGGCCGGATCGCGGAGCCGGCCACCGGGCTCACCCTGGTGACCGGCACGACCCGGCAGCTCGGCAGCGTCGCACCGACCGCCGAGGTCAGCGGCCCGGCCGGCGCCGTCCTGCTGCTGCTCTGGCGGCGCCTGCCCCGCACCGACCCGCGACTGCAGGTCACCGGCGACGCCGCTGCGCTCGACAGCCTGCTGGACGTCGCCGTCACGCCGTGACCAAGACCCTCTTGTGAGGCAGGCCCCTCGTGAGGCAGACATGGCCTGAGCAGGAGAGGATCACGCCATGAAGATCGGGATCACCGGCGCGTCCGGGCTCATCGGCACCCCCCTGGTCACCGCCCTGCGGGGCGAGGGCCACGACGTCGTGCGCTTCGTGCGCGGACGCGCCGACGCGGCCGACGAGCGCGGCTGGGACCCGTCCTCACGGCGGCTCGAGCCGGAGGCGCTCGCCGACCTCGACGCCGTCATCCACCTGGCCGGAGCCGGGGTCGCCGACAGGCGCTGGACGGACGCGTACAAGAAGACCGTCCTCGACAGCCGGATCGACGGCACGACCGCGGTCGCCCAGGCGATGGCCGCGGCGCAGGGCCCGAAGGTGCTGCTGTCGGCCAGCGCGATCGGCTGGTACGGCGACACCGGCGACCGCCTCACCGACGAGACCGGCCCGACCGGCAGCGGCTTCCTGGCCGACGTCTGCCGTCAGTGGGAGGACGCCACGGCCCCGGCCGAGGCGGCCGGCATCCGCGTCGCGCACCTGCGCACGGGCATCGTGCTCAGCAGCACCGGCGGTGCGGTCGCCAAGCAGCTGCCGATCTTCAAGCTCGGTGGCGGAGCGCCGCTCGGCACGGGCCGTCAGTGGACGAGCTGGATCAGCCTGCGCGACGAGCTCGGCGCGATCGCGCACTGCCTCATCGCCGAGGTCGCGGGCCCGGTGAACCTGGTCGGCCCGGCGCCGGTGACCAACAAGGAGTTCACCAAGGCCCTGGGCCGGGTCGTGCACCGCCCGACCCTGCCCGTCGCCGTCCCGGGCTTCGTGCTCAAGGCCGCGCTCGGCCAGTTCGCCGAGGAGGGCGTGCTGGTCGGCCAGCGGCTGGCGCCCGCGGTGCTCGAGCGCACCGGCTACGCGTTCCAGGACACCGACGTGGAGTCCGCCCTGCGCGCGTCCATCGCGTAGGCCCAGAGCCCGCAGGGACCGGTCGGCCGGGGGCCGGGCGGCACGGG
>JAOPVV010000067.1 GCA_025966005.1 Frankiales bacterium | reverse complement strand
GCTGGCTCCTTCCGTGGGGCACGCCCCTGACGCTGCTCGGCGACTCGCAGCAGCAGGTCGCGGCGGCGCAGCGGGAGCTGGTGCGCATCGGCATCGACCGCCCGGCCGCCCAGGCGACCGCGCCCCTAACCGAGCTGGCCGGCCGGTCGCTCAGCACCTTCGACCTGGTCAGCTTCGCCGACCTGGACCGGGCACGGCGCAGCGGCGAGGTCGCCGTCCTGGACGTGCGGCGTGACGCCGAGTGGAACCAGGGGCACCTGAAGGACGCCCGGCACATCCCGCTCCACGAGCTGCTCGGGCGGACCGACGAGGTGACCGGGCCCGTCTGGGTCCACTGCGCGAGCGGCTACCGCGCCACCATCGCGGGCTCGATGCTGAGCCGCGCCGGCAAGGACGTCACCGTCGTGGCGGACAGCTTCGACGCCGCCGGCGACGCGGGTCTGCCGCTGGAGGCCGGGCTGTCATGAGCCTGCGCACCGTTCCCACCCGCTGTCCGACCACGACCGGGTCCACGTCGATGACGTACGGGACGGCATGGCGGCCTGGAACCGCGCAGGCCTCCCGGTCCGACAGCGCTGAGCTGCGGGGTCGCGGGCGGTCGGCCGGAAGCAGCCACCCGTCCGTCGCGTTGTCCCCACCGGTGCGCCCGGCACCGGACGCCGATGTCCCAGGAGACCTGATGCAGCTCGAGCTCGAAGGCGACGCCCTCAAAGCCACCGTGAACCGGCTCCGGCGCGCACAGGGGCAGATCAACGGTGTCATCCGGATGATCGAGGAGCAGCAGGACTGCCGGGCCGTCGTCACCCAGCTGGCCGCGGTGTCCAAGGCGCTCGACAAGGCCGGGTTCACCATCGTCGCCACCGGCCTGAAGCAGTGCGTGCTGGCCGACGGGGAGAGCAACGAGGTCGACATGGCCGAGATGGAGAAACTCTTCCTCAGCCTGGCCTGACGTCGGGGCGGGACCCTCCTCAGAAGGGCACGCGGGCCGCGTGCGCGCCGCGCAGCAGCTCGCACCAGCCACCCAGCCGAGCGCAGATCCGGGCGAGCAGCCGTCGGCGCAGGCCGGGGAGTAAGGCGTCAGGACCGGGCGTCGCGATGCTCACCCGGCAAGCATGCCAGCCGCGTCCTGCGCGGAGCGCCTGGCCGCGGCGCCCGCACGTCCGGGCACGTCGATCCCCGCCGTCGACCCCGCCGGGCAGGACAGGCACGAGCGGGGCGGCTAGTCACTTCTAGCGGTTCCCACCCGTAGTGGCTGCGCGGTCGGGCCGCAGCCCCGACGATCTTCCTATGTCACTGTCGGACGTGGACCGGCTCAGGCGACTCGCCGAGGGCATCAACGGCGCGTCCGGCCCCGAAGAGGTCGTTGCGCGGGCCGTCGCGGCCCTGACCGTCCTGCGACGCCTCGAGGCCGGGTTCTGCTCCGACCGGGACGGGGCCATCTGCGCGTTGCACCGCTCGGGCGAGAGCCTGCAGAGGATTCGGGAGCGCACCGGTCTGAGCCGCGCGCGCATCCACCAGATCGTCCAGGCGGCTGGTCAGGGCTGAGGCCGTAGGCCGACCGGGCTCGGTCCGACCACGCGCTCCGACCGTCGGGGTACTGTCAAGCGGACTGGACAGCACGTGTGGGTTTCTCGCGGAGGAGACGCGCAAGCCTCGTGAGCACCAAGCCTGACCAGCCCTGCCCGGAAGGGCAGGGCGCTGATCCGACGCGGATTCTGACCCAGGCCCCCCTCGGTCGCAGCGGTGACGCGGTCGTGCTGCTGGACGCCGCCGGCGCGGTGGACGTCTGGGACCACGGATGTGAGGCGCTGCTGGGATGGTCCGGGCCCGAGGTCCTGGGACGGCCGTCGGACATCCTCGTGCAGGAGGACCAGCGCGAGGCCTGGGCCCGGGCGTTACGCACCGTCGTGAACGGGACCGCGTCGCCGGCCTGGGACACGTGGTTCCGGAGCAAGTCGGGCCAGGCCGTCCCGGTGTCCTGCTGGCTCTCCCCGCTGCAGGACCCGAGAGCGGGACGCCGCGCAGTCCTGCTCGTCGTCCGCGACAGGAGGCCGGAGATGGCCTCGAGCCTGCAGCTGGAGCGGGCGCAGCGGCTCGCCGAGGCGCGGTTCGGCCGTTCGGTCGTGGCCCAGGCCGTGCTGGCGCCGGACCTGACCGTCATCGACGTGAACGCCGCGCTGTGCCGACTGTCCGGGTACGACACGGCACAGCTGCTCGGCCGGTCGCTGCTGGAGCTCGTGCACGCCGACGCCGACTCCGGCGCGGCGGTGGAGGACGTGGAGCGGGGGGCGCAGGGACTGCGGGTGGCGGAACGGCAGCGCTGCGTCCTGATGCACGCCGACGGCAGCGCCCTGCAGACGCGGCTGAGCCTGGTCGAGGTCCGTGACGCGTCAGCCCAACTCGTCAGCCTCGAGGCGGTCGTGGAGGACGTCAGCCTGGCTGCTGTGGCCCAGCGGGAGCTGCAGCTCGGCCAGGCTCGGTGGCAGTCCCTGGAGACGCACTCGACGGACGTGGCCCTGTTCAGCGACCCGAACGGGCAGCTGCTGTTCGTCAGCGGGTCGGTGACGGTGCGCTTCGGCTACGCGCCGGGGGAGCTGGTCGGAGCGGTCGGCTTCAGCCTGGTGCATCCTGAGGACGAGCCCGCTGTCCGGGCGATCTGGACTGCTGCCGTG
>JAOPVV010000028.1 GCA_025966005.1 Frankiales bacterium | reverse complement strand
CGGGACGGACGCCGGGTGGGCGCAGGGCGCACGAGGGCTCCTCAGACGACGGGGTCACCGCGCGGGTCGCGCGCGGTCATCCGTCCTGTTCGACGCCCTGGCGCCCGTTCCTGCTGTGCCCCGCGTCTCAGGCACCGCTGTGCGGGGTGCCGAGGCTGCGCAGGGTGCCGAGCCCTCCTGGTCGGCCCGCGTCAGGCCTGGAGGCCGAGCGCCTGCATCCGGGCCGTGTGGTTGTCGGTCAGCCTGGACAGGAGCCGGCCGATGCCGGCGAGGTCCAGGCTGCCGCCGACCAGCAGCTCGGTGAGGGCGTCGCGCTCGACGGCCACCCGCTGCGCCTGGATGAGCGCCTCCCCGACCAGGCGCCGCCCCCACAGCGCGAGCCGCCCGGCGACGGCCGGGTCCGCGGCGATCGCCTCGGTCACCTTGGCGACCGCGAACGACGCCTGCCCGGTGTCGGCCAGCACCTCGAGGATCAGCCCGCGCGTCGCGGCGTCCTGCACGAAGGCCGCCACCTCGCGGTAGAAGTCGGTGGCCAGGCCGTCCCCGACGTAGGCCTTGATCAGCCCCTCGAGCCAGTCGTTCGGCGGGGTCGAGTCGTGGAAGGCGTCGACCGGCTGGACGAACGGCCGCATCGCCTCCTGCGGGTCGACGTCCTCGCTGAGCATGTGCGCGTAGAGCCGCCGGTAGTGCTCGAACTCGGCCGCCGCCATGCTCGCCAGCGCGTGCTTGTCGGTGATCGTCGGCGCCAGGCGGGCGTCGGTCGCGAGCCGCTCGAACGCCGTCAGCTCGCCGTACGCGAGGACGCCCAGCAGGTCGATCGTGGCCGGGTCGAGACGGGCTGTCATGCGCCCGATCCTTCCGTACGGCCCGCGGCGGCTAGGCTCGGCCCCGACGGAGCGGCGATCGCCGCTCCCGACCCTGTGCGTTGGCCGCTGCACCGCGGCGCGCCGGACGGCCTGCCGCCCCGCCCTGGCGATGGCGAGACCGCTCGCTGCGAGCCCGCTCCCCTCGTCGGTCGGCGCGACCGCACGAGAGGCACGTCCAGATGACCACCACCGACACCCCGCCCGCGACTCCCCCCGCCGAGAACGGCTTCGCCGCCCTGGGCGCCCTGCCGGAGACCGTCGAGGCACTCGCCAAGATGGGGATCACCTCCCCGTTCGCGATCCAGACGATGACCCTGCCGATCGCGCTGGCCGGCCACGACCTGATCGGCCAGGCCCGTACCGGCACCGGCAAGACCCTCGGCTTCGGCGTCCCGCTGCTGCAGCGCGTGAAGAGCACGGCCGAG
This sequence comes from Frankiales bacterium, assembly GCA_025966005.1. Lineage (GTDB taxonomy): Bacteria > Actinomycetota > Actinomycetes > Mycobacteriales > SCTD01 > SCTD01. The sequence goes on along the minus strand of JAOPVV010000028.1, from coordinate 1,282 downwards.
GGCGCCGACGGCATGCCGCAGGCGCTCGCGGTCGTCCCGACCCGCGAGCTGGCCGTCCAGGTCGCGAAGGACCACGAGAACGCCGGCAGCGTCCGCGGCATCCGCGTCGTCACGATCTACGGCGGCCGCGCGTTCGAGCCGCAGGTCGAGACGCTGCGCAAGGGCGTCGACGTCGTCGTCGGCACCCCCGGACGCCTGCTCGACCTGGCCCGCCAGGGCCACCTCGACCTGTCGGCCGTGAAGGTGCTCGTGCTCGACGAGGCCGACGAGATGCTCGACCTGGGCTTCCTGCCCGACGTCGAGCGCATCCTCGAGCAGATCACCGGCGAGCGGCAGACGATGCTGTTCTCGGCCACCATGCCCGGGCCGGTCGTGGCGATGGCGCGCCGCTTCATGAAGCAGCCGACGCACATCCGCGCCGAGGAGCCGGACGAGAACCGCACCGTCCCGAACACCAAGATCTTCGTCTATCGGGCCCACTCGATGGACAAGGGTGAGGTGCTCGCCCGCATCCTGCAGGCCGAGGGCCGCGGGCTGACGATGGTGTTCTGCCGCACCAAGCGGACCTGCGACAAGGTCGCCGCCGACATGGTCGACCGCGGCTTCGCGGCCGCCGCCGTCCACGGCGACCTCGGCCAGGGCGCCCGCGAGCAGGCGCTGCGGGCGTTCCGCTCCGGCAAGATCGACGTGCTGGTCGCCACCGACGTCGCCGCCCGCGGCATCGACGTCGCCGACGTCACGCACGTCGTGAACTACCAGTGCCCCGAGGACGAGAAGGTCTTCCTGCACCGCATCGGCCGCACCGGCCGCGCAGGTGCGAACGGCGTCGCCGTGACCTTCGTCGACTGGGACGACAGCCCCAAGTGGGGGCTGATCAACAAGGCGCTCGACCTGACCTTCCCCGAGCCGGTCGAGACCTACAGCAGCTCCCCGCACCTGTTCAGCGACCTCGACATCCCGGTCGGCACCAAGGGCACGCTCCCCCGCTCCGCCCGGGTCCGCGCCGGCCTGGACGCCGAGCAGGTCGAGGACCTCGGCGAGACCGGGCGCAAGCGTCCCCCGGCCGGTGGCCGCAGCAGCGGTCGTGACGGCGGCCGCTCCGGCGGCGGGCGCGACGGCGGTCGTGAAGGCGGTCGCGACGCGGGTCCGGCCGAGGCCGCCGACGACGCGCCCGTGCTGCCCAAGCGCACCGGCTCACCGCGTCGCCGCACCCGCGGCAGCGGCGCAGCGCTCGAGGTCGTCGCCGGGACCGGTGCCGACGCGGCGCCGTCGTCCGGTCCGG
>JAOPVV010000447.1 GCA_025966005.1 Frankiales bacterium | reverse complement strand
AGCGCGTCGCGCAGCTCGGCGTCGCCGCGGCGGTCGAGCACCACGTACGTCGCGACGGCCAGCACCGCCGCGCCGACGAGCCCGCCGGCCACCAGCCTGCGCCGGACGCCCTCGCGGGCGGCGGCCTTCTGGGCCGCCTCCATCTCGAGCCGGCGCTGGCTCGGACCCGCCACCTTCTGGCGCGGCGGCGCGGTGCGGACCGGGGGCGGCGGGGCGGCCGGCCGCTTCTTCTTCTTCGAGGCCACTAGTGCCCCTGCTGCGCCACGGCCTCGGCCGCGGCCTTGGCAGCGGCTTCGTCGAGGTAGGTGCCACCGGGGTTGGTCGGGTGCATGTCGTCGTCGAGGTCGTAGCGCAGCGGCTGGCCGGTCGGGATGTTGAGCCCGACGACCTGCTCCTCGCTGAGCCCGTCGAGGTGCTTGACCAGCGCCCGCAGCGAGTTGCCGTGTGCGGCCACGAGCACGATCTCGCCGGCCTGCAGGTCGGGGACGATCTGGTCGTACCAGTACGGCAGCATCCGGTGCACGACGTCGGCCAGGCACTCGGTGCGCGGCACGATGTCGGACGTCAGGTGGCGGTAGCGGGGGTCGTTGCTGACGTCCCACTCCGAGCCGACGTCGATTTTCGGCGGCGGGACGTCGTACGAACGGCGCCACAGCATGAACTGCTCCTGGCCGTACGCCTCGCGCACCTGCGTCTTGTCCTTGCCCTGCAGCGCCCCGTAGTGGCGCTCGTTGAGGCGCCAGTGCCGCTTGACCGGGATCCAGCTGCGCTCGCACGCCTCGAGGGCGATGTTCGAGGTGCGGATCGCCCGGGTCATCAGCGAGGTGTGGACGACGGTGGGGAGCAGGTCCTGCTTCTTCAGTTCGAGGCCGCCGAGGCGGGCCTGCTCCTCCCCGAGCTCGGTGAGGTCGACGTCGACCCAGCCGGTGAACAGGTTCTTCTTGTTCCACTGGCTCTCGCCGTGGCGGAGCAGCACGAGGGTCGGCATGCGGCCCAGTATCTCGAGGTCAGCGCCGCACGTCGCGGCGGGGTGCCCACTCCGGGGTCCCGGCGGGGCGGCGGCCGGCGCCGTCGGCGTGCACCTTGTGGGCCAGCGCCGGGTCGGTGGCGAGCCGGTCAGCGTAGGCCGCCTGCACCAGCGCGCCCTGGGTCTGCTCGAGCAGCTGCAGCACCTCGCCGAGCAGCCGGTCGACCGTGGTCGCGTCGATCGCGGCGTGCGGCAGCGAGCCGGTGAGAAAGACGTCGCCGACGTCGTCGAGCCCGAAGTGCACGTCGCGCAGGGCCAGGTTGCGGGCCAGCAGCAGGCGGTGCAGCGCGGACGGATCGGGGCACCCGTCGGCGACGACGTGCATGACGAACGCCTCGACCAGCACGGCCTGCTCGCCGGCGATCAGCCAGACGACGGTGGCCGGCCGCCGCTCGCCCTGCAGCAGCACCACGTAGGCACCGGCCTCGACCCGCTCGAAGGACGCGCCCAGCTCGGCGAGCACGTCCAGGATCCGGCCGTCGAGCTGCCAGACGGTGCTGTTCACCTCGGTCAGCGCGGGTCGCCGGTCACGCGCGGTCGGGGTCGGCGAAGCGCGCGAAGGCCTGCAGGTTCGCGGTCGACTCGCCGTTCTTCTGCCGCCACGTCCACTCCTTGCGGATGGACGACGCGAAGCCGATCTCGAGCAGCGGGTCGAAGGACTCGTCGGCGTACTGCAGCACCGAGCCCAGGACGCGGTCGACCTCATCGGTGGTGATGCCGGTGAGCGGGAGCCGTCCGACCAGGTAGACGTCGCCGGCCGCGTCGATCGAGAACGCGACGGCGAACAGCCGGGCGTTGCGGCGCAGCAGGAAGCGGTAGAACTCCTCGGCGTTCTCGTCGGGCCGGCGGCAGACGAACGCCTCGACCAGCAGCGCGTGCCGTCCGGCGACCAGCCAGCAGTTGGTCGCGAGCTTGTGGGTGCCGGGCAGCACGACGAAGAACTGGCCCTCGCCCGGTGAGGTGTACGCCAGCTCGGCCTCGTCGAGGGCGGCCTGGATCGTCTCGTGGACGGTCACGGCGCTGGTCACTGCCCGACCGCCAGCGGGAGGCGGGCGCGCTCGGCCAGCGCGTCGCGGTAGGTGGTGAGCAGGCCCGAGGCGGTCGTGCCCCAGGAGAAGCCGGCGGCGTGCTCGACCGCGCCCCGCGAGAGCCGGGCGCGCTCGTCCAGCGCGCGGGTCAGCGCGGCGGCCCACTGGCCCGCGCCGTGCCCGGGGACGAGCAGGCCCGAGACGCCGTCGCGGACGGTGGTGCGCAGGCCGCCGACGTCGGTGGCGACGACCGGCGTGCCGCAGGCCTGTGCCTCGAGGGCGACCAGGCCGAAGGACTCGTTGTGGCTGGGGACGGCGACGAGGTCGGCCGCGAGGTACCAGTCGCGGAGCCGGTCGCGGCCGCCCTGCGGCGTCTCGAAGCGGACGAGGTCGGCGATGCCGAGCTCGTGCGCGAGGTCCTGCAGGGCAGTGGGTTCCAGCAGGCCGGTGCCGCTGGGTCCGCCGACGACGGCGACCACGAGGCGGGAGCGCAGGGAGCGGTCGCGCCGCAGCATCTCGGCCGCCGCGTGGAGCAGGACGTCCGGGGCCTTGAGCGGCTGGATGCGCCCGACGAACAGGAGCAGGACGGCGTCGGCGGGGATGCCGAGCCTCTCGCGCGCCGGGTTGGACGTGTTGGTCGCCTCGCCGGGGCGGAAGTGCTCGAGGTCGACGCCGGGCGCGACGGTGACCACCCGGTCGGCCTCCGCGCCGTACAGGTCGACCAGCTCGCGCGCCTCGTCGGCGGTGTTCGCGATGAGGCGGTCGGCGGCCGCGACGACCTGCTGCTCGCCGACCACCCGGCGCAGCGGCTCGGGGGCGTCCCCGTCGGCCAGGGCGAGGTTCTTCACCTTGGCCAGCGTGTGGGCGGTGTGGACGAGGGGGGCGCCCCAGCGCTCGGCGGCCAGCCAGCCGACCTGCCCCGACAGCCAGTAGTGCGAGTGGACGACGTCGTACCAGCCCGGCTCGTGCGCGGCCTCGGCCCGCAGGACGCCCGAGGTCAGCGCGCACAGCTGGGCCGGCAGGTCGTCCTTCGACAGCCCTTCGAACGGACCCGCGGTGAGGTGCCGGACGGTCACGCCCGGCACCAGCTCGACGACCGCCGGCAGGTCGCTGCGGGTGGCGCGGGTGAAGACCTCGACCTCGACGCCGAGGTCGGCCAGGCGCTTGGACGTCTCGACGACGTAGACGTTCAGTCCGCCGGCGTCGCCCGTGCCGGGCTGCTCCAGCGGCGACGTGTGTACCGACAGCACGGCCACGCGACGCGGGTGCACGCTCGTGACGGACCTCGACACGGACGCAGCACCGATCGCGGATGCGCTCGCGCTCATGGACCGCACCTCCCCTTCGAGGCAGGAGTCTGCCCTGAGAGGGACCAACCCCGCCGCCCGGGGGAGACTTCCCGCTGTGACCACTCCCGCGCCCACGGTGTCCGCTCGCACAGCGTCCGCTCCCCCGGCCCGCCAGCGCACGGCCGTCGTCACGGGGGCCAGCAGCGGCATCGGTGCCGCGACTGCCCGGCGGCTGGCCGAGCAGGGCTGGCTGGTCGTCGCCGCGGCCCGCC
>JAOPVV010000442.1 GCA_025966005.1 Frankiales bacterium | reverse complement strand
TGTAGTGCCGGTGGCGCCCTGCGGGCCGGTGGCTCCGGTGGCTCCGTCGGTGCCGGTGGCGCCTTGCGGGCCGGTGGCTCCGGTGGCTCCGTCGGTGCCGGTGGCGCCTTGCGGGCCGGTGGCTCCGGTGGCGCCCTGCGGGCCGGTCGCTCCGGTCGCACCGTCGGCACCGCTGGCGCCCGTAGCGCCTGTAGTGCCGGTGGCGCCCTGGGGGCCGGTGGCTCCGGTGGTGCCCGTAGCGCCTGTCGTGCCGGTGGCGCCCTGCGGGCCGGTCGCGCCGGTCGCACCGTCGGTGCCGGTGGCACCCGTAGCGCCCGTAGCACCTGTAGTGCCGGTGGCGCCCTGCGGGCCGGTGGCTCCGGTGGCTCCGTCGGTGCCGGTGGCGCCTGTAGTGCCGGTGGCGCCCTGGGGGCCGGTCGCGCCGGTACTGCCCTGAGGGCCGGTGGCCCCGGTAGCACCCGTGGCTCCGGCGGGGCCCTGTGGGCCGGTGGCGCCAGTGCTGCCCTGTGGGCCGGTGGCTCCGGTTGGGCCCTGCGGACCCTGGCTGCCCTTGGGATCCTTGGGACCCTTGCCGTTGTCCTTGGCCGCAGGAGCTTTAGGGCTCATCGTGGAGGATGGCGCGGACGCTGTACTCGTGGGCGTCGGCGTGTGCTTCGGAGCGGCTGAGGGCTTCGCCGCGGAGGTGCTCTTCGTCGATGTGGGGGTCGGTGTCGGCTTCGGCGCAGGCTTGGCCTGGGCGGCGGTCATGGCGGCCTTGTCCTTGGCAGCTGGCGCTGCGTGGGCGGCGGCCGCCAACGTCGTGCCACCACCGGCCGCCAGCGCTGATGCACCGGCGGCGACCAGTGCCACCTTGCCCAGGGGTCCGTACTGCCAACGGGCAGATCTTCTGGCGTGGTTTGACATCGCTGTCCCATCTCGTCGGTCCGGCCTGCGCGCCGAGGGGCTTCGCCGCGTCGACCTGAGAGGACGCGGACCTCGGGCTGCTGTCCGCTGACGGTCTGAAACGGACCTGATGTCCGCCTGAGGCGCACCTGAAGATGTGCTGAAGAACGGCTGCCTGCCTGCCCGGGGAACCGATCGCCGGGGTGGGGGCGCACGACGGCACGGTGCACCGCCCTGCCACACTCCGGCCGTGACAGATCTCCCGCTCCGCCTGATCGCCAAGGGCAAGGTCCGCGAGTTGTACGAAGTCGACGACGAGCACCTGCTGCTCGTCGCCAGCGACCGGCTCTCGGCGTACGACATCGTCCTGCCGACGGGCGTCCCGGACAAGGGAGCGGTGCTCACCGGGCTGTCGGTGTGGTGGTTCGAGCAGCTGGCCGACGTCGTGCCCAACCACCTGGTGACCGCCCGCACCGCCGAGTTCCCCGCCGTGCTGCAGCCGTTCGCTGCCGAGCTGCGCGGCCGCTCGATGCTCTGCCGGCGCCTCGAGATGGTCCCGGTCGAGTGCGTGGCGCGCGGCTACCTCACCGGCTCCGGGCTCCAGGACTACCGGCAGACCGGCGGCATCTGCGGCGAGCAGCTCCCGCCCGGGCTCGAGGACGGGAGTCGCCTGCCCGCAGCCGTGTTCACCCCCGCGACGAAGGCCGCCGTCGGCGACCACGACGAGAACGTCTCGTACGACGCCGTCGTCCAGGCCGTGGGAGCCGAGCTGGCGGCCGAGCTCCGCCGGCTGACCCTCGCCGTCTACGACCGCGGCGCGAGCCTGGCCGCGGACCGCGGGATCCTGCTCGCCGACACCAAGCTCGAGCTCGGCCACGACAGGTCCGGAGCCCTCGTGCTGGGCGACGAGGTGCTCACCCCCGACAGCTCGCGGTTCTGGCCGGCCGACGGCTGGCAGCCGGGACGCGCCCAGCCGTCGTACGACAAGCAGTACGTCCGCGACTGGCTCGACGCCAGCGGCTGGGACCGCACCGCCCCCGGCCCGGAGCTGCCCGAGGACGTCGTGGAGCGGACCCGCGCCAAGTACGTCGAGGCCTACGAGCGGCTGACCGGCAGCAGCTTCGACAGCTGGCTCCGCGAGTCCTGAGCGCGCCGGTCCTCCCGGCTGCGACAGTGCGGCCGTGCGCCTGCGCCTGCTGCTCCCGCTGCTCGTCCTCGTCCTGCCGCTGACGCCCGTCCCGGCGGCGCAGGCCGCCGGGCCGACCGGCGACCCGTCCACCTGGAGCGACCGCCACCTGGCGGCGCAGCTGGTCCTCGCCGGCTATGACATGAGCCGCACCGACGACGCGCTGCCCTGGGTGCGCGAGGGCCTCGGCGGCGTCGTGCTGTTCGGCGCCCCGCCGGCCGACCTCGCCGCCCGGATGACGCGGCTGCGGGCAGCAGGCACCGTCGTGCCGATCGTGTCGTCGGACGAGGAGGGCGGGCGCGTGCAGCGCCTGCGCGCCGTCCTCGGCGCGCTGCCCTCGGCCGAGGAGATGGGCCGCAGCCGCACCCCGGCGCAGGTCCGCGCGCTCGCCGTGTCGTACGGGGCGAAGATGGCGCGGCTCGGCGTCGACGTCGACCTCGCGCCGGTGACCGACCTCGGCGTGAGGGGCTTCTACGTCGAGCAGACCGACCGCGCCTTCTCCGCCGACCCGGCGCGGGTCGCGGCCTACGCCGGTGCCTGGCAGGCCGGGCTGCGCGCCTCGCGGGTCGCGCCCGTCGCCAAGCACTGGCCCGGTCACGGGCAGGCCACCAACACCCACGACGCCCCGGCCACCACGCCGCCGCTGTCGACCCTCGAGCAGCGCGACCTGCTGCCGTTCCGCGACCTGTTCGCCGCCGGGGTGCCGGCCGTCATGGTCGGCCACCTGCAGGTGCCGGGCCTCACCGAGAGCGGGCTCCCGGCCACCCTGTCGCCGAACGCGTACCGCTACCTGCGCGGGAAGGCCGGCCCCGCGCGGCTGCTCATGACCGACTCGCTGTCGATGGGCGCCATCTCCGAGGGCCTGCGGCTCACGCCGGCCCAGGCGGCGGTGAAGGCCCTGTCCGCGGGCGCCGACGTCGTCCTGGTCGACCCCGGTCCCGGTCCGGGCGGGGTCGTCGACGCGGTCAGCGCGGCCGTCCGCGACGGCCGCTACCCCCGGGCCGCGGCCGTCGCGTCCGTCCAGCGGGTGCTGGCGCTCAAGCGGACGACCAACGCGCCGCTGCCGATGTCCTCACTGGCGCCGGCGGGCGGCACGACCGGCGCCTCGCTGACCCCGACCCTGAGCGGCGTCGTGCGCGACCGGGTGGGCGGCGCCCTGACCGCCCACCTGCTGCTGCGGACGGCCGGCTCGCCGACCTGGAACGTCGCGAACGGCGCTCGGGTCACGGCGACCAGCGGCGCGCGCGTGGCGTACCGGGTCGCCACCGGTGCGCTGCGCCCGGCCACGGCGTACGAGTGGAGCGCCCGGGCCTGCAACGCGGCCGGGCTCTGCGCCCCCGCAGGACCGGTGCTGCGCTTCACCACCCGGGCGGGGTAGCGCCCGCGCACCGCTAACCTGATCACCATGCCTGCGTACGAGGTCGTCGTCGACGTGATGCTCAAGCCCGAGATCCTCGACCCGGCAGGGCAGGCCGTCTCGAACGCCCTGCCGTCGCTGGGTCTGCCCGTCGCCACCGCGCTGCGGATCGGCAAGCATGTCGAGCTGGTCCTCGACGCCCCCGACGAGGCCGGCGCGCTCGCGCAGGCCACGACGATGGCCGAGGTGCTGCTCTCCAACCCGGTGATCGAGGACTTCCGCGTGCGGCTCGCCTGATCGGGTAGGCCGTCCGGGGTGGAGATCAAGCTGACGCTGGCGCTGCCCCGCGACGAGTTCTCCGTACCGGTGGTGCGGCGCATCCTCGCGAGCTCGATGGACGTCCTCGGCGTCGACTCCTCGGTGATCTCCGACATCGAGCTGGCCCTCACCGAGGCGTGCACGAACGTGCTCGACCACGCGGAGCACGCCGACGAGTACGAGGTGTCGGCGGGCATCGACGGCGACCGCTGCATCATCGAGGTCGTCGACCGCGGCGGCGGCTTCGACGGCAGCATCCGGGGCCTCGCGAACGCCGCGCCGAGCGCCGAGGACGGCCGCGGCATCCAGCTCATGCGCGCGCTCGTCGACCGGGTCACCTTCACCAGCCGGCCCCAGGTCGGCACCGTGGTGCACCTGGAGAAGCAGCTCGAGTGGCACGCCGACTCGGTCATCAAGAGGCTCACCGAGGGCCAGCCCGAGACCGAGCACGGCCCCTGGTCGCAGGACGGGCAGGACGCTCCGGTCGCGTGATCCTCCCGCCGGTAGGCTGAGGCACGTGACAGCCCGCATCGGTGTGGTGACCTTCCCCGGCAGCCTGGACGACCGTGACGCGCAGCGGGCGGTGCGCCTGGCCGGCGCCGAGCCCGTAGCGCTGTGGCACGGCGACGCCGACCTGCAGGGGGTCGACGCGGTCGTGCTGCCCGGCGGCTTCTCCTACGGCGATTACCTGCGGGCCGGCGCCATCGCGCGCTTCGCGCCGGCGATGACGAGCGTCGTCGAGCAGGCGGGCAACGGCCTGCCGGTCCTCGGCATCTGCAACGGCTTCCAGGTGCTGTGCGAAAGCGGCCTGCTGCCCGGGGCGCTGACCCGCAACCAGTCGCTGCACTTCCTCAACCGCGACCAGACGATGCGCATCACGTCGTCCTCGACGGCGTGGACGAGCGACTTCGCCGCCGACCAGGACGTCGTCATCCCGATCAAGAACGGGGAGGGCTGCTACGTCGCGTCCGAGGCCGTGCTCGACGTGCTCGAGCGCACCGGACGGGTCGTCGCGCGCTACACCGGCAGCAACCCGAACGGCTCGTCGCGCGACATCGCCGGCATCGCCAACGAGGCCGGCAACGTCGTCGGCTTCATGCCCCACCCGGAGCACGCGGTCGAGGACCTCACCGGTCCGGGCACCGACGGGCTCGCCTTCTTCACCTCCGTCCTCAAGAGCCTGGTGACCGCATGAGCGTCGACACCGTCGCGCTGGCCGAGAAGGACGACGACCTCGTCCAGCCGTACGCCGAGCTGGGCCTCAAGGACGACGAGTACGCCGCGATCCGCGAGGTGCTCGGCCGCCGGCCGACCCAGACCGAGCTGGCGATGTACTCGATCATGTGGAGCGAGCACTGCTCCTACAAGAGCAGCAAGGTCCACCTGCGCCAGTTCGGGGACATCCCCAAGGGCGACCGCATGCTCGTCGGCATGGGCGAGAACGCCGGCGTCGTCGACGTCGGGGAGGGCCTCGCCGTCACGTTCAAGGTCGAGTCGCACAACCACCCGAGCTACGTCGAGCCCTACCAGGGCGCGGCCACCGGCATCGGCGGCATCGTGCGCGACATCCTCACCATGGGCGCGCGCC
>JAOPVV010000420.1 GCA_025966005.1 Frankiales bacterium | reverse complement strand
GGACGAGGCGCTGGCCCTGCTCATCGGCCAGGAGCCGGCCCAGCGGGGCCGGCGCTCGAGCTGACGACCAGGTCCGCCCGGCGGCGGGTGGCCTCGACCAGCACGGCGTTGCGCTGGTCCGGACCGTGCGCCCACGCGTGCGCCTGCTCCGGTGCACGGCCGTGCGCGACGTGCCGCGCGACCAGCCGTGCGAGCCGCACGGACGGGTCGAGCTCGACGTACCAGCACTCGTCGAGCAGCTCCCGCACCGCGGCGAACGGCCCGTCGGCCAGCAGGTAGTTGCCCTCCGTGACGACCAGCGGGACGTGGCGGGGCACGGCCAGCGCGCCGGCCTCGGCGAGCTCGAGCTCGCGCCGGAACAACGGGGCGTGGACGACGTCGTCCTCGCGAGCGCGCAGCCGGCGCAGCAGCGCGACGTAGCCGCCGGCGTCGAAGGTGTCCGGGGCGCTCTTGCGGTCGCGGCGCCCGAGCCGGTCGAGCTCGGCGTCCGCGAGGTGGAAGCCGTCCATCGCGACGAGCACGGCCCGGTCGCCGAGGGCGGCGACGAGGGCGGCCGCCAGCGTCGACTTCCCGGCGCCGGGCGGGCCGGCGATGCCGAGGACGGTGCGCGGGCCGCGGTCGGCCAGCCGGGCGGCGCGTTCGACGAGGTCGCAGGGGAGCACCCCGGCATCCTGCCGCCTGCCCCAGGGGGGAGGTGCCGCGCGTGTCCTGCGCGCGGCGCCGTCGTTGCACTGCTCGTGCAGGTAGCCCCTGCCGGTCGACAGATCCCTGGAGGAACACGTGCAGGCACGACTGCTGATCGCCACCGCGACCCTGGCCGCCCTCGGCGTCACGACCGCCGCAGCCGGTGCCGGCACCGGACCGCTCGACCTGTCAGCGCTGCAGGGGTACGCGCAGGCGCACGGCGTCACCTCCACCACGGCCGCCGGTCCGGCGCCCGCGCTGCGGGGTGCGACCCCGCGCGCGACCTGCGCTCCTGGCTCGCTGCCCGAGACGGGGCGGCAGGGCCGGGTGCCGCTCGCGGAGTTCGTCAGCGGCCGCGCGGCCAAGGGCTACACCTGCAACACCCGCCAGGTCGGCCACTACGGCGAGACCGGAGGCTTCCAGGTACACCGCTACGTCGACCGCACCGGCCGCGAGTGCGCGTTCTACGACTCGACGCTGCTGTTCCCCAAGGACGTCCGCAAGGGCGTGCTCGGCATGACGGTGCTCGACATGAGCGACCCGGCCCACCCGATCCGCACCGCCGTGCTGCCGACCTTCGCCATGCAGACCACGCACGAGTCGCTGCGGGTGAACCACGCGCGCGGCCTGCTCGTCGCCAACGCGGGCAGCCCGGCGACGCAGGTCGGCATCGTGGACGTGTACGACGTCTCGCAGGACTGCCGCTTCCCGGTGCTCAAGAGCACCTCGCCGCTCGGGATCCTCGGCCACGAGGGCGGGTTCACCCCGGACGGCCGGACGTACTGGGTGAACACCACGTCCCAGGCGGGGATGACGGCCATCGACCTCACCGACCCGACCCAGCCGAGGATCGTCTTCCGCACCACCGACTACACCGTCCACGGCATGAGCTTCAGCGCCGACGGCAACCGCGCCTACCTCGCCGACATGGGCTCGGGCGACGGTCCGAGCGGGATGCGCATCCTGGACGTCAGCCAGGTGCAGCGCCGCGTCCCGAACCCGGTCGTGAAGCAGGTCAGCTTCCTCACCTGGCCCGAGGTGTCGATCCCGCAGAACGTCCTGCCGGTGACGATCAAGGGCAAGAAGCACGTCATCGAGTTCGACGAGTTCGACAGCAACCCGCTGGTCTACAGCGCCGACTCCAACGTCGGCGCGGCGCGCATCATCGACATCTCGGACGAGAGGAGGCCCAAGGTCGTCAGCCGCATCCGCCTCGAGGTGCACGAGAGGGCAGCTCGCCAGGGCGACCAGCAGGGCGACCCGCAGGCGACGTTCGGCGTGCAGGGCTACGCCGCGCACTACTGCTCGGTGCCGCGGGAGGTCGAGCCCGGCATCCTGGCCTGCTCGATGATCCTCTCCGGCCTGCGCCTGTTCGACGTCCGCGACCCGGCCAAGCCCAAGGAGGTCGCGTACTTCAACAAGCCGAACACCGACAACCTGGTCCCGCTCGAGCGGGGCGCTCACGCGATGAGCGCGCCGGCGTTCGCCCCCGAGCGCGGCGAGGTCTGGTACTCCGACGGCAACAGCGGCTTCTTCAACGTCAAGGTGTCGCCCCGGGTCTGGTCGCCGAAGGGCGCCTATCCGCAGCGCTGAGCGGATCGGCCGGACCTCGCGCCGCACGGTCGGAGGACGGGTGCTCTCCGGCTCATGCCGGACGCCGGAAGGCCCTGCGGTAGGCCTGCGGGGTCGTCGTCACGGTCGCCGTGAAGTGGTGGCGCAGCACCGCGGCCGTCCCGAAGCCGGCGGCGGCGGCCACCCGGTCGACGGGCTCGTCGGTCTCCTCGAGCAGTCGTTGCGCCAGCTCGACCCGCCGGGCGCTGAGCCAGGCGTACGGCGTGGTGCCGGTCTCCTGCTTGAAGCGACGGGCGAACGTGCGCGGCGACATCCGCGCCTGCGCGGCCAGCGACTCCACGGTGTGCTCGGCGTCGAGGTGGGCGCACACCTCGTCCAGGAGCGGCTGCAGGCTGTCGGCGTCGTACAGCGCCACCGGCGTCTCGACGTACTGCGCCTGTCCGCCGTCGCGGTGCGGCGGCACGACCATCCGGCGGGCGATCGCCGTGGCCACCCGGACGCCGTGCTCCTCGCGCACGACGTGCAGGCACGCGTCGATGCCGGCCGCGGTACCGGCGCTGGTGATGACCGGGCCGTCCTCGACGTACAGGACGTCGCCGTCGACCAGGGCGGACGGGAAGGCCGCCGCCAGCTCGGCGGTGTGGCGCCAGTGGGTGGTGCAGCGCCGGCCGTCGAGCAGGCCCGCGTGGCCGAGGGCGAACGCGCCCGAGCACACCGAGAGCACGCGGGCACCGCGGGCGGCGGCGGCGCGCAGCGCGTCCAGGACCTCGGCGGGCGGGACGACGCCGGGCGGCAGGGCCGGCACGGCGACCAGGTCGGCGGACGCCAGCCGGTCCAGGCCGTGCTGCGGCGCGAGCGAGAAGCCGGCCGACGACGTGACGGGAGTGGCGCCGGGGGAGCAGACCGCGAAGTCGTAGCCGGGCAGGCCGTCGGCGGTCCGGTCGGTGCCGAACACCTCGCAGAGCACGCCGAGCTCGAAGGGGGCCACGCCGTCCAGGACCACGACCGCCACGTCCGTCAGCACCGCACCAGTCTGCGCCGAGGTTGGCAGGAAGTCGAGGAACACTGTCCGTCCTGCCACTCGTGGCAGCATGTCGAGGAGCGCAGCATCTCTGCCATGACCTACCTCGTGATCGTCCTCGTCCTGCTCTGCGCCTACGTGCTCACCGACCTGCTGCGGCTGCTCCGGTCCGACGGGCTCGGCCACCGGCCGCCGCCCTCCTCGCACCCGCCGTACTTCAGCCGGCTGCCGAGCTGAGCACGTCGTACGCCAGGCGCACCACCAGCGCGCCGACGACGACCAGGAAGACCCGCCGCACCCACGCCGAGCCGCGTCGCACCGCGAGCCGCGCGCCGACCTGGCTGCCGGCCAGGTTGGCCGCCGCCATCGCCGCGCCCAGTGCCCACAGCACGTGCCCGCCGGCCGCGAACAGGGCCAGCGCGGCCAGGTTCGTCGACGTGTTGACGACCTTGGCGGTGGCGCTGGCGTGCAGGAACGACAGCCCGACCGCCCCCACCAGCAGGAACACCAGGAAGCTGCCGGTGCCGGGCCCGACGAAGCCGTCGTAGAAGCCGATGGCGGCACCGCCGACCAGGGCGACGCCCCGCTGGGCGCCGGCCCGCAGCCGCAGCTGCTCCACCTCGCCGAGCGACGGGCTGCGCAGCGTGTAGGCCAGCACGGCGACCAGCGCGACCAGCACCACCGGCTTGAGGACATCGCTGCCGACCTGCGTGGCCAGCAGCGCCCCGGCGCCCGAGCCGGCGAAGGCCGCGCCGGCCATCCACGCGGCGGTGCGCCGGTCGACGGCCACCCGCCGGTTGTAGGTGACGGCGGCCGACGCCGTCCCGACCACCGACGCGAGCTTGTTGGTGCCGAGCAGTGACACGACCGGCGCGCCCGGCAGCACCACCAGCAGCGCGGGCAGTTGCACGAGCCCGCCGCCCCCGACCACCGCGTCGAGCCCGCCGGCGAGGAAGGCGAACAGGCACAGGACCAGCAGGTCCTGCAGTCCCACGTCCACGCCCACCCTCCACTGGCTCGGTCCGACCCGCGTCCGTACGGTGGGCCCATGAGCGCCCCCGACCCCACTGCCCTCGCCGCCGAGCGCGACCGCCTGCGTGCCACCTGGCTCCTGCCGGAGACCGAGCGGCCCGCGTCGTCCGCCCGGGGACTGCACCACACCGCGCTGGTGTCCGGCGACGTCGAGCGCACGACGCGCTTCTACAGCGAGCTGCTCGAGTTCCCGCTGACCGAGATGATCGACAACCGCGACTACCCCGGCTCGACGCACTTCTTCTTCGACATCGGCAACGGCAACCTGCTGGCGTTCTTCGACTTCCCGGGCCTCGACAGCGGCCCGTACGCCGAGGTGCTCGGCGGCCTGCACCACGTCGCGATCTCGGTCGAGCCGGAGCGCTGGACGCACCTGCGGGGCAAGCTCGACGCGGCCGGCGTGGAGTACGCCCTGCACAGCGGGACGTCGATCTACTTCACCGGACCGGACGGCGAGCGGCTCGAGCTGATCGCCGACCCGCTCGGCGAGATGTACGGCGAGAAGGTGCTCTGACCCGACCGCTCAGTCGAGCGAGGTGGCCGCCTTGCGGGCCTCGTCGGCGGTCACGGCACGCGGCTCACCGGAGTGGTCGACGGCGTGCGGGTCGTTCGCGAGGCGCTCCCGGGAGGCCAGGACCTCGGCCTCGGCCTCGACGCGACCGACCCAGTTCGCGCCCTCGACGCTCTTGCCGGGCTCGAGGTCCTTGTAGACCTCGAAGAAGTGCTGGATCTCGAGCCGGTCGAACTCGGACACGTCGCCGATGTCCTGCAGGTGCAGCTGACGCGGGTCGCCGACCGGGACGCACAGGACCTTCTCGTCCGGGCCGGCCTCGTCGGTCATGCGGAACATGCCGAGGGCGCGCACCCGGATCAGGCAGCCGGGGAAGGTCGGCTCGTCGAGCAGGACCAGCGCGTCGAGCGGGTCGCCGTCGCCGCCGAGGGTGTCCTCGACGAAGCCGTAGTCGGCCGGGTAACTGGTGCTGGTGAACAGGCGGCGGTCCAGCCGGATGCGACCGGTGTGGTGGTCCATCTCGTACTTGTT
Source organism: Frankiales bacterium (assembly GCA_025966005.1). Lineage (GTDB taxonomy): Bacteria > Actinomycetota > Actinomycetes > Mycobacteriales > SCTD01 > SCTD01. Next base: position 224 of record JAOPVV010000420.1, on the reverse strand, counting down.
GCGCTGCCCCTTGGGGATCTCGATGGTGACGTCGAACTCCACAGCGGGGCTCCTCCAACAGGCTTCGGGCGACGGGCGGGACGACTGGCTGCCTAGTCTCGCCCACGAGACGCGGACCACACGGACGGGGTGGCGGTGAGTTTGGGCACGTCGTGGCGCGGACGGGCCGTGGTGGGGGTGCTCGCCGTCGGCCTGCTCGCCGCCGGCTGGGTCACCGCGGTCGA
>JAOPVV010000408.1 GCA_025966005.1 Frankiales bacterium | reverse complement strand
CACCGCACCCCGGTCCGCAACCCGGTCCGCAGCCCGGCGCGAGGCCCGAGCCGGCTGCACAGGACACCGCCGAGCCCGTGCCCCAGCCCGTACCGCAGCCCGAGCCCCAGCCGGCCGCCGACGACCCGGCCCCGGCCACCCGCCGCCTGCCGGTCCCGCACCGCCGCGCCACCGGCTGACCCACCCCACCCGCCGTCCTTCGGCGACGATCTACACCCCCCGGTCGACCAGGACGGCCCCTCGGCGCAACGAGGTGCAGACCGCCGGGGGGACGGGGGTGTGCGGCGAGGGCGTGCGGGGCCGGTCTACTCCTGGACGCCGAGGCGCTCGAGCAGCAGGCGGCGGACGACGGAGGCGTCGGCCTGGCCGCGGGTGGCCTTCATGACCGCTCCGACCAGCGCGCCGACGGCGGCGACCTTGCCGCCGCGGACCTTCTCGGCGGTGTCGGGCTGGGCGGCGATCGCGGCGTCGACGGCCTCGCCGAGCGCGCCCTCGTCGGAGACGACGGCCAGCCCGCGGGCCACCACGACCTCGTCGGGCGAGCCCTCGCCGGCCAGCACGCCGTCGACGACCTGCCGGGCGAGCCCGGCGGTCAGAGCGCCCTCGGCGACCAGCGCGGCGACCCGGGCGACGTGCGCCGGCTCGATCGGCAGGTCGGCGGCGTCGACGCCCCGGGAGTTCGCGGCCTGCGCGAGGTGGCCGAGCCACCAGTTGCGGGCCTCGGCCGCGGGGGCACCGGCCTCGACGGTCGCGAGCACGGCGTCGAGGACCCCGGCGTTGACCATCGCCTGGCTGTCCAGCTCGGACAGGCCCAGCTCGGTGGTGAGCTTCTTGCGGCGGACCGACGGAGCCTCGGGCAGCGCCGCCTTGAGCCGCTCGACCCACGCGCGGTCGGGGGCGACGGGCACCAGGTCGGGCTCGGGGAAGTATCGGTAGTCGGTCGCCTCCTCCTTGGAGCGGCCGGACGTCGACAGCCCGGTGTCCTCGTGGAAGTGCCGGGTCTCCTGGACGATCCGCTCACCGGCCCGCAGCCGTGCCGCCTGACGCTCGACCTCGGACCGCACGGCCCGCTCCACCGAGCGCAGGCTGTTGACGTTCTTGGTCTCCGAGCGGGTGCCCCAGTCGTCGCCCGGCAGGTTCAGCGACACGTTGACGTCGCAGCGCAGCGAGCCCTGCTCCATCCGGACGTCGGAGACGCCGAGGCCGCGCAGCACGTCCCGCAGCTCGGCGACGTAGGCCTTGGCGACCTCGGCCGGCTTGGCCCTGGTGCCGGTCACGGGCTTGGTGACGATCTCGACCAGCGGGATGCCGGCGCGGTTGTAGTCGACCAGCGAGTGCGACGCGCCGTGGATGCGCCCGGTGGCGCCGCCGACGTGCAGCGTCTTGCCGGTGTCCTCCTCGAGGTGGACGCGCTCGATCGGGATGCGCACGACCTCGGTGCCGCCGCCCTCGAGCGGGACGTCCACGTCGAGGTAGCCGTCGGTGCACAGCGGCTCGTCGTACTGCGACGTCTGGAAGTTCTTCGGCATGTCCGGGTAGAAGTAGTTCTTGCGCGCGAAGCGGCACCACTCGGCGATGTCGCAGTGCAGCGCCAGGCCGATGCGGATCGTCGACTCGATCGCCGTCTCGTTGACCACCGGCAGTGCACCGGGCAGGCCCAGACACACCGGGCAGGTGTGCGTGTTCGGCTCGCCGCCGAAGGTCGTGTCGCAGCCGCAGAACATCTTGCTGGCCGTGCCGAGCTCGACGTGCGTCTCGAGACCGATGACCGGCTCGAACTCGGCCAGCGCCTCCGCGTACGGGACGGTCACGCGACGATCTCCTCGATGCGCTTGAGCGTGCGGCTCATGCTGATCCGGGTCAGGCGGCGCAGGCCCCACACCAGCGGCGGGAACTGCTCCTGGCTGATGTCCCAGGTCTCGCGGACCAGCGTGCCGCCGTCGCGCGGCTCGAGCTCGTAGCGCCAGATGCGGCCGCCGATCGCCTTCTGCGCCCAGCCCTTGTCGGGTCGGGCCTGCCAGGCGATGCGCCGGTCGGCCTCGAACTCGACCACCTCGTTGACCATCACGTAGGGCGCGCCGGCCTTCATGTCCATGCGGAACGTCGCGCCCTGCGCCAGGCGGCTCGAGCCGCCCTTCGCGTCGCGCAGGGTGCCGCTGCCGTCGATCTCGCGGTGCCGCGACGGGTCGGCCAGGATCGAGAAGATCGCGCTGGCAGGGGCCTTGACGAACCGCTCGACACTCACGCCGTTCGACAGCACGTCAGACCTCCAGCTCAGGTGCGGACGCCAGGAGCGGGGCGCCCCAGCGGTCGGTCAGGGCGGCCTCGAGGGCGCCCCCGACCAGGTAGAGCAGGTCGTCGCGCATCGTCGGCGCCATGACCTGCAGCCCGACGGGCAGGCCCTCGGACAGGCCGACGGGCAGCGACATCGCCGGCCCGCCGTACAGGTTGGACGGGATCGTCGCGAGGTCCTGGCGGTACATCGCCAGCGGGTCGTCGAGCTTGGCGCCCAGCGGGAAGGCGACCCCCGGGGAGGCCGGCGACACCAGCACGTCGACGCTCTCGAAGGCGGCCGTGAAGTCGCGCGTGATGAGGGTGCGGACCTTCTGCGCCTGGCCGTAGTAGGCGTCGTAGTAGCCGCTCGACAACGCGTAGGTGCCGAGGACGATCCGGCGCTTGACCTCGGCGCCGAAGCCGGCCGCGCGGGTGATCGACATGACCTCCTCGAGGGAGTGCACGCCGTCGTCCCCGACCCGCAGGCCGTAGCGGACGCTGTCGAAGCGGGCCAGGTTGCTCGACGCCTCGGACGGCGCGATCAGGTAGTAGGCCGGCAGGGCGTACGCGAAGTGCGGGCAGCTGACCTCGGTGACCGTGGCGCCGAGCTCCTGCAGCAGCGCCACGGCCTCGTCGAAGCGCTCCTGCACACCGGTCTCGTAGCCCTCGCCGGACAGCTCCTTGACGACGCCGACCCGCAGACCGGCGACGTCGGCCTTGCGGGCGGCCGCGACGACGGGCGGGACCGGCGCGTCGATGGAGGTGCTGTCGCGCGGGTCGTGGCCGGCCATCGCCTCGTGCAGCAGGGCCGCGTCGAGCACGGGGCGGGCGCACGGGCCGGCCGGGTCGAGCGAGCTCGAGACGGCCACCAGCCCGTCCCGCGAGACGCCGCCGTAGGTCGGCTTGACGCCCACCGTGCCGGTGACGGCGCCGGGCTGGCGGATGGAGCCGCCGGTGTCGGTGCCGATGGCGAGCGGGGCCTCGTACGCCGCTACCGCGGCGGCGGAACCGCCCCCGGAGCCACCCGGGATGCGGGTGAGGTCCCAGG
>JAOPVV010000401.1 GCA_025966005.1 Frankiales bacterium | reverse complement strand
CGACGAGGTCGCCACGCCCATGTCCCGGGGCGGCAGCGCGTTCTGGACGCTGATGACCAGCGTCTGCATCGACAGCCCCAGCCCGAGGCCCATGAGCAGCATGAAGGCCATGACGTGCCACAGCGGGCTGTCGACGTCGAGGGTCGACATCAGCAGCAGCGAGACGAACATCGCGGCCGTGCCGAACACGGGGAGCAGCTTGTAGTGGCCGGTGCGGCTCATCACCCTGCCTGAGACGGCGGACGCGATGAAGATGCCGACCATCAGCGGCAGCAGCTGCAGGCCGGCGGCCGTGGGCGAAGCCCCGCGCACGATCTGCAGGTACAGCGGCAGGACCACGAGCCCGCCGAACATGCCGGCGCCGACGAGCGTCGCGGTCACGCTGGTGAGGCTGAAGACGCTGCTCGAGAACACCCGCAGCGGCAGGATGGCGGCCTCGCCCATCCGACGCTCGCAGGCGATGAACGCGACCACCGACCCGACGGCGAGCACGAGCAGTCCGAGCGACAGGGCGGAGCCCCAGCCCCAGTCACGGCCCTTCTCGGCCAGCAGCAGGACCGGCACCACGGTGGAGGTCAGCAGACCGGCGCCGAGGAAGTCGATGCGCTGGTCGGAGGTGCGGCGCGGCAGCTTCAGGCGGCGCAGGACGACGAGCATCGCAGCCAGGCCGAGCGGCACGTTCAGGTAGAAGATCCAGCGCCAGCCGTCGATGCCGAGCAGGGTGCCCTGGCCGGCGAAGGCGCCGCCGATGACCGGTCCGAGCACGCTGCTGGTGCCGAAGACGCCCATGAAGTACGCCTGGTAGCGACCGCGCTCGCGCGGCGGCACGATGTCGCCGACGATCGCGAAGGCCAGCGACAGCAGGCCGCCGGCGCCGATGCCCTGCACCGCGCGGTAGGCGGCCAGCTCGTAGATGTTGGTCGCGAGCCCGCACAGCACCGAGCCGAGGACGAACGCGGCGATCGCGAAGACGTAGAACGGCTTGCGGCCGTACTGGTCGGAGAGCTTGCCGTACAGCGGCGTCGTGATGGTCGAGGTGATGAGGTACGCCGTCGTCACCCACGCCTGGCCGGTCTGGCCGTCGAGCCGGTCCGCAATGGTGCGCATCGCGGTCGACACGACGGTCTGGTCGAGCGCCGCGAGGAACATGCCGAGCAGCAGGCCCGACAGCACCACCATGATCTGCTTGTGCGTGAGGACGCCGGAGCCGTCGTCGGTCACTCGGTCGGCGGTGGTGGTCATGCGTCCTCCTGCGGGGCGGGGCGGGGAGCGGTCTCGGGGCGGGGCGCCAGTGCGACGAGCACGTCGTCGACGATGCGGGCAGCCAGGTCGGGGCCGGGGGGCGGGTCGGTGCGGATGAGGGTGCGGTAGGCCATCGGGCCGACGAGCAGGTCCATGACGTGGTCGAGGTCGGCGTCCGGGCGGATGAGGCCCTGGTCGATGCCCCGCCGCAACGTGGCCCGGAAGCGGTCGCGGCGCGGCTCGAGGACCTGCTCGCGGTAGCGCCGCATGAGCTCCGGGTTGTCCGCGCCCTCGCCGATGAGCCGAGGGAAGATGCGGCCGGCGAGCGAGCTGGTGCTCTTGCGCCGCAGGGCCTCGAGCAGGCCGACGATCTCGTCGCGGACGTCGGCCTGCCGGCCGGGCTCGGGCGGCTCGGACAGGGTGCGGACCGCGTCGACGACCAGCTGCTCCTTGCCGGTCCAGCGACGGTAGAGCGTGGCCTTGCCGACGCCCGCGCGGGTGGCGACCGCCTCGATGGTCAGCGCGCCGTACCCGCCCTCGGCCAGCAGCTCGAGGGTCGCCGTCGTGATCGCCTCGTCGAGCCTCGGGTCGCGGGGCCGCCCGAGCGGGCGGGGCGCCTCGGTCTCGGTGAGCGTCACCCGCCGTCCCCCGCTCCCGGTGCGAGGACGACGGGGCCACAGCCGGTCGCCGTGCCGTCGTGCGTCGTGGTCATCGTCCCGCCCTTGCTGTACGCCTGCGTCTCGTAAGACGATGACGATATGCGAGACGAGCGCGTTCCGCATCAGCGTCGTGAGTGACGCGCACCACGTCGCGCCCGGCCCCCGCGTGGGGCACCCTGGTAGCAGACCGGGGACCGGTGCTCCTGCCCGAGGAGCTGGCCTCGAGTCGCGACGGGAGCCCCCATGACCGACCAGCTGCCCACCCTGTACGGCGGCGTCGTCAACCGACGCGTCACGCCCCGCGACCTGCAGCGCGCCAAGGACGCCGGCGAGCGGTGGGCGATGCTCACGTCCTACGACATGCTCAGCGCCGGCATCTTCGAGGCCGCCGGCATCCCCGTGCTCCTGGTGGGTGACTCGGCCGGCAACAACGTCCTCGGCTACAGCACCACCGTGCCGGTCACCGTCGACGAGCTGCTCCCGATGGTCCGCGCGGTGGTCCGCTCGACGACCCGGCCGCTGGTCGTGGCCGACCTGCCGTTCGGTTCCTACCAGGCCTCCCCCGAGCAGGCCCTGGCCACCGCGGTGCGCTTCCTCAAGGAGGGCGGGGCGCAGGCGGTCAAGCTCGAGGGCGGCAAGCGGGTCGCCCCCGCGGTCGAGCTCCTCGTCTCGGCCGGCGCGCCCGTCATGGGCCACGTCGGCCTCACGCCGCAGTCCGAGCTGGTGATGGGCCTGCGCGTGCAGGGCCGGGGAGAGGCCGCGGACGCGCTGATCGCCGACGCGCTGGCGCTCGAGCAGGCCGGCGCCTTCGCCGTCGTGCTGGAGGCCGTGCCCGCCGACCTGGCGGAGAGGGTCACCAAGGAGCTGACGATCCCGACCGTCGGCATCGGCGCCGGACCGGGCTGCGACGCGCAGGTGCTGGTCTGGACCGACATGGCCGGCCTGACGCCCGGAGCCCCGCTGACGTTCGTCAAGCGGTACGCCGACCTGCGCGGCGTGCTCGCCGAGGCGACCCGGGCGTACGCCGACGACGTCCGGGGGGGCCGCTTCCCCGGGCCGGAGCACTCCTTCTCCTAGCGGCCGGGCCGCCTCAGCACGCCCCAGAGCTCTGCGAGCAGCCACAGGTGCGCGGCCGCGAAGCCGGTGCGCTGCAGCCCCCCGGAGACCGCCTCGGCGGGGACGGTGCCGAGCAGGCACGCCGACGTGACCGCGCCGAGCGCGTACGACGCGAGGCGCTCCCGGCCGCCGCGACCGAGGCCTCCCAGCAGCGGGAGCAGGGACAGCGACACGTAGCCGGTGGCGCCGAAGGCCAGGTGCAGCATGTCCTGCCGGCCGCCGCGGACCACGCCGAGCGGCCAGAGGGCGGCCCCCAGGGTCGCGACGCCCACGACGGCCAGGGCGACGGCCGCCGGCCGTCCGGCCCGCCGCCCGAGCGCCGGGGCCGCGACGAGCGCGCCA
>JAOPVV010000351.1 GCA_025966005.1 Frankiales bacterium | reverse complement strand
TGCGGGCGCGCCACGAGGGCGCCGCGGGCGCGCCGTCGCCCGACCGGCGCGCGAGCCGAGTAGGCTGAACTCCCGTGCAGCGGACCTCCGCTGACAGTCGTCCAGACGCACGGGAGTCGCCGAGTGGCCCGATCGAGCAGTGCTCTTCGAACGGGCGGCGCGCAGACCTGCCACCTGTTCGTCACCGGTGGCGTCGCCTCCTCGCTCGGCAAGGGACTCACCGCCTCCAGCCTCGGTCGGCTGCTCAAGGCCCGCGGCCTGCGGGTCACGATGCAGAAGCTCGACCCGTACCTGAACGTCGACCCCGGGACCATGAACCCGTTCCAGCACGGCGAGGTCTTCGTGACCGACGACGGCGCGGAGACCGACCTCGACGTCGGCCACTACGAGCGGTTCCTCGACGAGGACCTGCACGGCAGCGCCAACGTCACGACCGGCCAGGTCTACAGCGCGGTCATCGCCAAGGAGCGCCGTGGTGAGTACCTCGGCGACACGGTGCAGGTCATTCCGCACATCACCGACGAGATCCGCAACCGCATCACGGCGCTCGGCGGACCGGACGTGGACGTCGTCATCACCGAGGTCGGCGGCACCGTCGGCGACATCGAGTCGCTGCCCTTCCTCGAGGCCGCCCGGCAGGTGCGCCAGCAGGTCGGGCGCGACCACTGCTTTTTCCTGCACGTCAGCCTGATCCCGTACATCGGCCCGAGCGGCGAGCTCAAGACCAAGCCGACCCAGCACTCGGTGCAGGCGCTGCGCACGATCGGCATCACGCCCGACGCGATCGTCTGCCGCTCGGACCGCCCGATCAACGACGGCATCAAGCGCAAGATCGCGCAGATGTGCGACGTCGACCAGGAGGCCGTCGTCAGTGCCGTCGACGCGCCGTCGATCTACGACATCCCCAAGGTGCTGCACGCCGAGGGCCTGGACGCCTACGTCGTGCGCCGCCTCGGGCTGCCCTTCCGCGACGTCGACTGGACCGACTGGGACCGCCTGCTCCAGCGGGTGCACCACCCGAAGGAGGAGGTGACGATCGCGCTGGTCGGGAAGTACGTCGACCTGCCGGACGCCTACCTGTCGGTGACCGAGGCCGTGCGGGCCGGCGGGTTCGCCAACGACGCGAAGGTCAACCTGCGCTGGGTGGTCAGCGACGACTGCGAGTCGCCCGAGGGGGCCGCCAAGGCGCTCGACGGCGTCGACGGCGTGCTGATCCCGGGCGGCTTCGGCGTGCGGGGCATCGAGGGCAAGCTCGGCGCCATCACCTACGCGCGCACGCGCAGGGTCCCGACGCTGGGGCTGTGCCTGGGCCTGCAGTGCTTGGTCATCGAGGTCGCCCGATCGCTGGCCGGCATCGAGAAGGCCGGCTCGACCGAGTTCGACCCGGCCGGTCCGGACCCGGTGATCGCGACGATGGCCGACCAGCGCGACGTCGTCGCCGGCGACCGCGACATGGGGGGGACGATGCGGCTCGGGCTCTGGGAGACCAAGCTGCTCAAGGGCTCCCAGGCGGCCAAGGCGTACGGCGACCTCCCGGCCACCGAGCGGCACCGGCACCGCTACGAGGTGAACAACGCCTACCGCCCCCAGCTGGAGGCGGCGGGCCTCGTCTTCTCCGGCACCTCCCCCGACGGCGGTCTCGTCGAGATCGCCGAGCTGCCCGCCGAGGTGCACCCGTTCTTCGTCGGGACGCAGGCGCACCCGGAGTTCCGGTCGCGACCGACCCGCGCCCACCCGCTGTTCCGGGCGTTCGTCGCGGCGTCGGTCGACAACGCCGCGAGCCGGCGCCTGCCCCTGAAGGACTAGACCCCTGAAGGACTAGCGCCGGCTCGGCGGCTGGACGGGTCTAGACCGGGAGGGCCTTCTTGACGGCCCGGGCCTTCTTCCTGGTGGCCTTCTTCGTGCTGCGGGCCGCGCCCTTGGCGTCGTCGATGAGCCCGTCGAGGACCAGCGCGAGACCGGCGGCGAGCAGCCAGACGTCCTTGGCGACCGCGACGCCGGCCGGGGTCGGACGGACACCGTCGTCCCGCGTCAGGCCCGGCGTCTTGCGGTAGGTCTGCAGCAGCCCACCGCTGAACGCGGTCAGGGCGGCGCCGGCGACCAGCGGCGACACGAAGGGCGCGAGCAGCGCGGCGCCCAGGGCCATCTCGCCGGTCGACAGGACCTTGCCGAACTGCTGCGGAGGCATCGTGCCCAGGCGGGGGATCGCCCCGGCGGCCATGCCCTGCAGGCCGGCGGCGCTGTCGGCGTCCAGGCCTCGCTTGTCGAGACCGGAGTTGAGGATGAAGGCGCCGGTGGCCAGGCGCAGGGGGAGGTGGCTGAGTCGCATGACCTGCCGGTACCCCCCACCGGGCCGCGGGACACGTCCGGCCCGGTCCCTCGAGGGGACCGGGCCGGACGGTGACTGCGCAGGGGACTACGCCGGCTCGGCGGATCCCTGCTCGCCCATGGCCTTGACGACGGCCGCGGCGCCCAGGGCGACCGCGCCGGTGACCGCCGCCGTGGCGGTGGCCCCGGTGGTGGGCAAGCTCGCCCCTGCGGTCGTGACGGGGACGGCGCTGCCGGAGACGACCTTGGTGGTCGCCGGCGACGCCGCCATCTTGGCGGCCGCGCTCTTGATCGCCGTGCGCACGCGGAAGTAGGTGCCGCAGCGGCAGACGTTCTCGATGGCGTCGATGTCGGCGTCCGTCGGGTTCTTCGTCCGCTTGAGCAGCGCCACCGCAGCCATGATCTGACCGGGCTGGCAGAAGCCGCACTGCGCGACGTCCTGCTCGAGCCAGGCCTGCTGCACCGGGTGCAGCACGTCGCCGTCGGCCAGGCCCTCGATGGTCGTGACCTTGCGGCCCGCGACGTCCTCGACGTTGGTGACGCAGGGGTTGAACTCCTGGCCGTCGAGGTGACTGGTGCACGCCTTGCAGACGTTGATGCCGCAGCCGTACTTCGGGCCGGTGACGCCGAGCTTGTCGCGCAGCGCCCACAGGACCGACAGGTCCGAGGGAGCGTCGACGTCGACCTTCTTGCCGTTGAGCATGAACGAGTACTTGGGCACGACGCGCTCCTAGCGGGGGTTGACGCGGGTCGACCCGGTGCCCGTGGTGAAGGGCTCGAAGTCGACGGGGAAGATGATCGGGAAGCTGCGGGGCTTGGTGCCGGTGGCCCGCGCGTAGGCGTTGGCGACCGCACCGACCGCCGCCGGGACGCCGAGCTCGCCGGCGCCACCGGGCTCGCCGGTGGTCTCGGGGAAGACGAAGATGTCGACCTTCGGCGGGGAGTCGGCCTGCTTGGCGTAGTGGAACTGCGAGTAGCTGCCCTCGAGGAAGCCGCCGTCCTTGAGGTGCAGGCCGGCGCGCAGGGTGGTGCTGATGGCGTCGGTGAGCCCGCCGAGCAGCTGGGCCTCGAGACCGCGCGGGTTGATCGGCAGGCCGTAGTCGGCCGCGATGGTGGCCCGCGTGACGCGCGGGTCCAGCTTGTTCGTCGCGTCGATCTCCACCAGGCAGGCCGTCATCGACTTGTACTCCTGATGGAAGGCGATGCCCTGGGCCGTGCCGCGGGGCATGGCCCTGCCCCACTGGCCCAGGTCCATGACCTTCTTGAGCACGGCGCGCTGGCGGGCGTCGGTCAGGAACTCCATGCGGAAGGCCGCCGGGTCCTTGCCCATCGCCTTGGCCAGCTCGTCGACCATGATCTCCTCGCAGCCGCGGGCGCTGGCGGAGTAGACCGAGCGCCAGCTCGCGGTGTTGAAGGTGGTCGGCAGCTCGTTGAGCAGCTGGTTGGTGACCCCGAACCGGTACGGCGAGTTGACCGTGGTGAGGAAGACGGTCTGGGCGAAGCTGGCGCTGCCGCCGAGCGAGACCGGCACCGCCGCCGCCGGGACGTTGAGCTGCGAGCCAGCCGCGGTGATCGCCTCGCCGAGGCCGTGGCGGAAGTCGGTCTCGACGCTGGCGACGCGCTGCTCCATCGACAGCACGTTGCCGGCGGCGTACGTCATGCGGATGTGGTTGAGGCTGGCGGCGCGGGCGCGGCCGTGCCGCATGTCGTCGATGCGGGTCATCATGACCTTCACCGGCTTGCCGACGGCCTTGGAGATGCGGGCCGCCTCGAGCGCGCCGTCGAAGAACAGCCGGCGGCCGAACGAGCCACCGCCCTGCACGACGTGCATCTTGGTCGGGACGCCGATCTCGTTCTCGATCGTCTGCTGGGCGACGACGGGCACCTTCGTGCCGGACCAGATGTCGGCGCCGTCGGCACGGACGTCCGCGATGGCGGTGTTGGTCTCGAGCGGCGCGTGGCTGGCGAAGTGCCAGTAGAACTCGCCCTCGACGGCCTGGGTCACCAGCGGGACCACCGGGGTGAGGAAGGGGAGCTGGATGCCCTTGAGCTTCGCCCTCAGCGTCGCGTCGGTCTCCTTCGGGTCGACCGGGCCGGCGAGCCAGGAGACCTCGAGGGCCTCCTTGGCGTCGAGCGCCTGTCCGAAGGTCTTCGCGACGACGGCGACGCCGGTGGAGCGCGGGCTCACCGGGTCGTCACCGATCGCGCCGACGGACAGGTCGACGATGGCGAGGTCGACGACGCCGGGCAGGGCGCGGACGGCGGCCTCGTTGAGGATCCGGTCGACGCGACCGCGGATCGTCGGCGGACGCCGGACCATCGCGCGCAGGGCGCCGGGCACGGGGTCGAGGTCGTTGGTGTACTTGAAGGCGCCGGTGACCATGGCGCGGGCGTCGACGCGGTTCTGCGGGCGTCCGACGATCGTGAGGTCGGCCTTGGCCTTGGGCTGCGCCGAGCCGCTGAACAGGGCCGGGTCGGCCGCCAGGCTCGACAGGTCGGCGTAGGTGACGGTGCGGCCGTCGGTCGCGGTGATGACGCCGTCGAGCGCGGTCAAGCCCTCGACCTGGGTGGCGAGCTGCTGCGCGGCCGCGGCGAGCAGCGTGCCGCGCATCGTGGCGGCGGCCATCCGGACCGGCTCGTAGACGGAGCGGATCGTGTTGGAGCCACCGGTGAGCTGCCCGGTGAGCAGCTCGGGCCGCGCGTCGGCCAGCGTGACCTTGACCTTGGACATCGGCAGGTCGAGCTCGTCGGCGATGAGCATGGTGACGGCGGTGGTGATGCCCTGGCCCGCCTCCTCGCGCGGGAGGGCGCAGGACACGTTGCCCTTGGCATCCATCTCGAGCTGGATCAGCATCGACTCGGTCGCCTTGGCACCGAGGATGAGGATGTCGCCGAGGTCCTGGAAGTCGGCCGGCTCGGGGGTGCCGGGGATCGCGGCGAAGGCGGTGTCGGCACCGAGGCCGTACCGCACGGCGACGGCTAGGGTGGGGGCGGCCACCAGGTAGGTCAAGAAGCGGCGGCGGTCGATGCCGCCCTCGACGGCCACGTCGGCGGTCGGCTGGTCTGTCAGGGGCACGGGGAGCCCTTTCACTCGGGAGCAGGGAGTCGGACGGCCTGCGCCGTGCGGAGGTGCGGTGTCTGACTAGTCACAACGGGTGGTTCGTTGCTGTGTGACGGTATTCGCACAGTGAGTGATGCGAAAGCCGGTGGCAACACCGGATGTGGCGTGCCGCACTGTGCATCGGCACAGTGTGGGAGCTGCTGCCGCCGGGTCGGGTGGCCCTCTCGGGCTACGGTCCGGACCATGCGCCAGGGGTTGTTCGTGCCGGTCGTCGACGAACTGAGCGAGCCGGCCCTGGTCGCCCGGCTCGCCGCCGAGGCGGAGGCGGCCGGCTGGGACGGCGTCTTCGTCTGGGACCACGTGGCCTACCGCGCTCCGGTGCGCGCCGTCGCCGACCCGTGGTGACGCTCGCGGCGATCGCCTGCAGCACCTCGTCCGTGCGGCTGGGGCCGATGGTGACGCCGCTGCCCCGGCGCCGCCCGGTCAAGCTCGCGCGGGAGGTCGCGTCGCTCGACCGGCTGAGCGGTGGCCGGCTCGTGCCGGGCGTCGGGATCGGCGGGGACGGCTCCGGCGAGCTCTCGGCCACGGGGGAGCAGCTCGACGACCGCACCCGCGCCGCGATGCTCGACGAGGGGCTCGACGTGCTGCGCGCCGCCTGGACAGGCGAGCCGGTCCACCACCGCGGCGAGCACTACGTCGTCGACGGGCTGACGCTGCTGCCCACGCCCGCTCGGCCGGCCGGACCTCCCGTCTGGGTCGCCGCCCGCTTCGGAAACCCCGCACCCCTGCGCCGCGCCGCCCGGCACGACGGCGTCTTCCCCATCGGGATCGGGGAGCCGGCCCAGCTCGCCGAGGTCGTCTCGGCCGTGGGCGGGAGCCGTCCGGGCTTCGACGTCGCCGTCGGCGGACCCCCCGGCGCCGCTGACGACGGCTACGAGGCGGCCGGCGCCACCTGGTGGATGACCGCGTTCCCGGTCGCCACGACCGAGGCCGACGTGCGGGCCGTGCTGCGCGACGGCCCGCCCCCCGACCGACCCGCCGGACAGGAGCACCCGTGAGCGAGCACGACCACCAGGTGGTGGCCAGCGAGGTCGTCTACGACGGCCGGATCATCAGCGTGCGCAAGGACCGGGTGACGATGCCGGGGGAGACGACCTCCCAGCGCGACGTCGTCGTCCACCCCGGCGCGGTCGGCGTGATCGCCCTCGACGACCGCGGCCGGGTGCTGCTCGTCACGCAGTACCGCCACCCCGTGCGCCGCCGGCTCGAGGAGCTGCCCGCCGGCCTGCTCGACAGGCCCGGCGAGCCGGCCCTGGAGGCCGCGCAGCGCGAGCTGATGGAGGAGGCGGGGCTCGCGGCCGACGACTGGCGCGTCCTGGTCGACACGCTGACCAGTCCGGGGATGACGGACGAGGCGATCCGGGTCTTCCTGGCCCGCGACGTCCGGGTGGTCGAGCGGGACGTGCAGGAGCACGAGGAGGCCGAGATGACCACCGAGTGGATGGACCTCGACCTCGCCGTGAGACGGGTGCTGGCCGGGGAGATCGAGAACGCGATGGCCTGCGTCGGGATCCTCGCGGCCGACAGGGCGTCCCGGGACGGGTTCGCGGCGCTGCGGCCGGCTGACGCGCCCTGGCCGTCGCAGAAGACCTAGGCAGGACACGCGCGCTCCACGGCGAACTCCTCCGCGACACCCGTGCGACGAAGGAGTCCCGTGCGTGCACGGCTGCTCGCCCTGACCGCCCTGGTCCCGCTCGCCGCGGCCCTGCTGCCGGTCTCGCCGGCCGCCTCGGCGCCGGCCGGCGACGTGCGCCTCGAGGCGCTCTCGGGCCGCGCCGACACCGTCACCGGCGGGGACGCCTACGTCCGCGTCGTGCTGCCGGCCGGGACGCCGGCGACGGGCCTGCGCGTCGACGACGACGGGCGCGACGTCACGGGGCTGTTCCGGGGTCGCACCGACGCGGTCGTCACGGGCCTGTCGCTCGGCCGCAACGTCCTGCGGGCCGTCCTCCCGGACGGCCGCGGCGCCCGTCTGACGCTCACCGTCAGCCCGCTCGGCGGGCCGGTCATCAGCGGCCCCCAGATCCAGCCGTGGGCCTGCACCCCGGGCGGCCGGGACGCGCAGTGCAGCCGTCCGCCGGCCTACCGGTTCCTGTACAAGTCCACCCTGGGGACGCCGCTGCAGGCGTACGACCCCGAGGCGCCGGCGGCCGACGTCGCCACCACGACGACCAGCCGGGGCGCCGAGGTGCCCTTCATCGTGCGCGAGGAGACGGGCGTCAGCGTCCGCGACGTGTACCGCATCGCGGTGCTCTACGACCCCAGCCAGCCCTGGGACCCGACGGCGCCCCAGCGCGGCTACGACGGCAAGCTCGTGCTGACGCACGGCGCGAGCTGCGACACCGCGTACGAGATGGGCTCGGCCCCCGACGTCCTGCTCGAGGACGCCCTCTCGCGCGGCTTCGCCGTCGCCTCGCACGCGCTCGACAACGCCGGCCACAACTGCAACCTGGCCACCCAGGCCGAGTCGCTGGTGGTCACCAAGGAACTCGTCGCCGAGCGGTACGGCCCGATCCGCTACACGATCGGCACCGGCTGCTCGGGCGGCTCGCTGACCCAGCAGCAGGTCGCCAACGCCTACCCCGGCGTCTACCAGGGGATCCTGCCGCAGTGCTCGTTCACCGACGCCTGGAGCTCGTCCCAGCAGTACGTCGACTACACGCTGCTGCGCAGCTACCTCGAGGGCCCTGGCGCCGCCGCGTCGCTCATCACCCCTGCCCAGTACCTGCAGATCTACGGCCACCCGAACCCGGCCAACCAGGTCACCTTCACCGAGGTGATCCCCAACAGCGGCGACCCGTCGCGAGCGTGCCCCGGCGTGCCGGAGGACCAGGTCTTCACGACCGAGTCGCAGAAGGGCGTGCGCTGCACGCTGCAGGACTACATGGTCAACGTCTTCGGGCGCTCCGCCGACGGCAAGGCCCGCCGGCCGTACGACAACGTCGGCATCCAGTACGGCCTGTCGGGCCTGCAGGACGGCACCCTGCTGCCCGACCAGTTCGTCGCGCTGAACACGGGCATCGGCGGCTACGACATCGACCTCGAGCCGCAGGCGGCCCGCACGGCCGCGGACCCGCTCGCGCTGCAGCGGGTGTTCCGCAGCGGCGCGGTCAACACCGGTGCGCACCTGGACCAGGTCGCGATCATCGACCTGCGCGGGCCCGACCCGGGCGCCTTCCACGACGTCTACCGCACCAGCTCGATGACCGACCGGCTGCGGCGCGAGCACGGCACGTCCTCCAACCAGGTGCTCTGGGAGGGACCGGTCCCGCTGCTCGGCTCGACCGCCTTCGTCGACCAGGGCATCGTGGCGATGGACGCCTGGCTCGCCGAGGTCGAGAAGGACGTCCGCGCCGTGCCGCTGGCCCGCAAGGTGCTGGAGGCGAAGTCGCGGGCCGGCGTCACCGAGCGCTGCACGTCCGCCGACGGCACCGACCTGCCGGGCGTGACGTCGTGCGCCGAGGTCGACGCGACCGTCTTCGCCTCGCCGCGGATCGAGGCCGGTGGGGGAGCGGACGCGGTGGGCTACGCCGACGACACGATGAAGTGCCAGCTGGTGCCGATCGAGTCCTTCGACTACGCCGGCAGGTTGTCGGACGCCCAGGTCGCCACGCTGAGGACCGCGTTCCCGACCGGCGTGTGCGACTACAGCAGGCCGTCGGTGTCCAAGCAGGACGCCGTGACCTGGCTGTCGTACGACGTCGTCGGCGGGCGTGAGCTCGGCCCGGCGCCGACCTCGGTGCCGTTCCGCGGTCGGGCAGCCGCGGCGGCGGCCCCGGGTACGGGCGCTCCGCCGGCGGTCGGCTCGCTGCCCACG
>JAOPVV010000324.1 GCA_025966005.1 Frankiales bacterium | reverse complement strand
GCGTGCGGAGCCCTCGCCACCACCTGCGGCCAGACCTGACCGAGGAACCAGTCGAGGCCTGCCGTGTTGGTCGGCACGTCGAGGGCGCCGAGGAACAGCACGCGGGACCCGTTGCGGTCGGTGGCCGCCGTCTGCGGGCGCCGGGCCTGCGACAGGTCGAACGCGAACGGGGGGACGAACACGACGTTGCGGCCCCCGGCGGCCCGGCGCGCCGCGGCGTCGGCGAGCGAGATGTCGGCCGTGGCCCGCAGCCAGGTCGCGCGGTCGACCTCGGCCTCGTCCTTCGCCACCCGGGCTGCCTCCCAGCGCAGCACGACCCGGCGCAGGCCCGTGCTGCTCGAGGCCAGGCTGCGGTGGTAGTCGCCCTCCCGGTTGTGCTGGCGGAGCACGGCCGGCGCGCCGAGCCCCGTGGCGAGCGCGCGGCCGATGCGGTGCGACTTGTAGGAGAAGACGACGATGCCGGTCAGCGGTCCCACCGCCTCGCGCACCTGCTCGCACAGTCCGCGCTGCACCGGCCGCGACGCGACGACGTACGGGTAGCGCGGGTGCAGCAGCGACAGCGGTGACGTGCGTCGCGGTGCCGCGAAGACCGGGGTCGACCCCACCTCCTCGATGTATTCGGCGGTCGACAACGGCTCCGAGGTAGGTATCACGAGCCCTGCCAGCCACCCCTTGTGGTGGACCGCGCGCACGAACCCGAGGTGCTCGCGCTCGCCGCCACCCCGAGCAGGCAGGAAGGAAGAGTCGGCCACGATGAGCCACCGCTCCACGACACGCTCCGCTCTGCGTCACCTCTGCACCAGCGGACCGGACTCCGGCCCGGTGGTCCGGTCGCCGAAGGTAGCCGAACGACGTCCGGGCGCCACGACCCCACGACCGACGTGCGCGCCGTGACCCCCGTCCGGATCATGGCCACCGACGACGCGAGCGTGGCCGACGACGGCAGCGGACCCGACCCCGTCGGCGACGCCGATCCGGTGGTCGCACCCGTGGCGGTGCGGAGCGCCCTGGCCGACCCGCCGCGTCCGGTGCGACCGCTGCCCGTCGTGGCGTCGGTGGCGGCCCGCCCCACGTGGCTCGCCGCCGCCGCGCTGGTCGGGGTCGCCGTCGGCGTGCTGGCATCAGGTGGCGGTGGATACACGGCGAGCACCTCGCTGCAGATCAGCGGCACCGGCTCCGACAGCCTCCGGGTCAAGCAGGTGGCGCAGACGGTGGAGCGGCTCGCCACGTCGTCCGGCGTGCTGGACGCCGCAGCACAGGAGCGAGGCGTGCCCGCCTCGACACTGGCGGGTCGCGTCTCGGCTGCCTGGCAGGAGGACACCGACCTCGTCACGGTGAGCGCCACCGGTCCCGATGCCGCGGCTGCGGCTGCCGACGCGAACGCGGTCGCCGAGGCCGCCGTCGCCACCAGCCGGGAGGGCGTCGAGGACCAGCTGCAGGACCTGCGGCGCGACGCCAACCGGCTCCTCACCGTCGAGCGGCTCTCCGACGCGGACGCCGAAGCAGCACGCAAGTCGCAGCTCGGGTCGTCGCTCGCCTCCCGCCAGGACGCCGTCAGCGCCCAGACCAACGGGCTGTTCGTCGCCGACCCCGCCGTGAGTGCGGCGCCCGGCGGGCTGGGCCGGACCACCGGCGCCGTCGCCGGCCTGCTGGGCGGACTGCTGCTGGCCGCCCTGGCCTCCGTCGCCGCCGGCACGCGCTGGCTTCGGCTCGGCCGCGGCACCCGGGTGGTCCGGCTGCTGCCGGACGTCGAGGTCGCGACGCCGGCACAGGCCGCCGAGGTGGCCGGTCAGGTCGTCCAGTCACGCACGTCCTGCCTCGCGATCGTCTCGCTGCCCGGGACCGGGACGGCGACGAGCCTGACCTTCGCCCTGGTCGTCGCCGACTTCGTCCGCGAGCACGGCCGGTCCGTCACCGTGGTCGACGTCGCGTCGCTGCCGTCCGCCGAGGCCCGTCGCGGCGTCCTGCGCCACGACGCCCGGACCGACGTCCAGGAGACGTTCGGCACCGACGTCGCCGTCGTCGTGGTCGACAGCCAGGACGACGCCTTCCAGATGCTCGTCGGCCAGGGCGGCTTCATGGCCGCCGTGGTCGGCCGTCCCCGGACGCCACTGCAGTCCCTGGTGGCAGCGGTATCCAGCCTCGACCGCACGCGCCCGGTCGTCATCACCGCCCCGTGACGGACACTGCCGGCCGCGGGCACGACGAGCTGGCCGGAGCGACAGCCCGGTGGGTGGTGGTCCTGTTCGCGCTCGGCGTCGTCCTGCAGCGCTTCGCCGTGCCGACGACCGACGTGGCGCTGCTGATCCCGGTGGTGCTGCTCTGGTGCGGGCACGGCGTCCGGAAGGGCCTGCTCACGGTCGACCGCGGCCGGACTGCCCTGTGGCTCGCCGCGTTCGGGGCCACGGCCCTGACGATCCTCGCGCAGGCCCGGTTCGTGCCCGGATCGACCGCGAGCATCACGTCCTGGGGGCTGTTCCTGGTCGTCTGGGCGCCCTTCGTCCTGCGGGTCGTCGACGCCCGCAGCTCGACGTACCTGCTGATGCTGCGCGGCGTCGCCCGGGTCGGACTGTGGCTGGCGGTCGGCTGCGTCGCCATGACGGGCAGCCAGCTCCTCGGGCAGCGCTACACCGACTGGTTCGCCGACGTCGTCCCGCCGGCGCTGCAGCTTCCCGGCTTCGTCATCACCTACCCCGTCGCGTACGGCTCGGAGCTCTACCGCGCCAACGCGTGGATCGGGCTGGAGCCCTCGTTCGTCTCCGCGCAGCTCGGGCTCGCCCTGCTCGCCGGGGCCTACACGGGCCTGTCCGCCGCGCGGCTGTCGCTGCTGCTCCTGGCCCTCGCCTGCACGGTCTCCGGCTCCGGGTTCGCCCTGATGGCCGTCGGCCTGCTGGTCGTGCTCGCGCACCCCCTGCGGGCGGTCTTCGTGCGCTACCTGCCCCTGGTCGGCGTGACGCTGGTGGCCGCCGCCAGCACCGACGTCGGCACCGTCCTGCTGGAGCGGGTGACGGAGTTCCAGTCCTCGGGCTCGTCCACGTCGCTGCGCGCCATCGAGCCGTACAGCTACCTGTGGCCCGTCTGGGTCGAGGACAGCAGGAACGTCCTGCTCGGTCTCGGGCCGGGCTCCGCACAGGACCTCGTGTCGGGCACCCGCATCCTCGGTCTGCTGGTCCCGAGCCCGGCCAAGGTCTTCTTCGAGTACGGGCTGCTCGCCGGCGCCGTGCTGGCCGCCTTCCTGCTCGCCTGTTACGTCGGCGGTCCCAGCCGAGGCTTCTCGCTGTCCCTGCTGCTGTCGCTCTGGCTGATCCAGCCCGGCACCACGACCCTGCTCGCCGTCCTGCCGCTGATGGTGTTCGTGACCCTGTGGTCCCCGCGGCCCGGTCTCGTGGTCGAGCTGCAGCCGGCACTGCTCTCCCGTCGGGCGCGCTCCTCCCCGCGCCCCGGACGTCCGTACTCGTCGCGCCCGCCGGGCGCCCTCGCAGGAGGCCGCACATGACCACCCTCGACCGACCAGCAGGACTGCCGACGTTCGTCGTGCCCCGCGAGCAGGCCAGCCGCGCACCGCTGGTGTCGGTGGTCATGCCGGTCCGGAACGAGGCCAGCTCCGTCGTCGCCGCGGTGACCTCCGTGCTCGAGCAGACCGTGTCCGACATCGAGGTGCTCGTCGTCGACGGGTCGTCGACCGACGACACCGCGGACAAGGTGCGGACGCTCGCCGCGCAGCACCCGAGGGTCCGACTGCTCGACAACCCGGACCGCACCATCCCGCACGCGCTCAACGTCGGTCGCACGGCCGCACGCGGGCGCTACGTGGCCAGGGTCGACGCGCACGCGCGCGTCAACAGCACCTACCTGGAGCGCGCCGTCGCCGAACTCGAGCAGGCACCTGACGTCGCCGCGGTCGGGGGGGTGCGCATCGGTGTCGCGGCCACGCCGACCGGTCGGGCCGTCGCCGCCGCCCTGTCGAGCCCCTTCGGGGTCGGCGGCTCCATCAACCACTACGCCACCGAGAAGCAGGACACCGACCACGCGTCGTTCGGCGTGTACCGCCACCAGGTCCTCGAGCGCGTCGACGGGTGGGACGAGCAGCTGCTGGTCAACGAGGACGTCGACATCGACCACCGCATCCTCGGTTCCGGGCACCGGATCCGCTTCGACCCCGACATGCAGATTTTCTGGCAGGTGCGCGAGACGCTCCGCGACTTCGGCCGGCAGTACCGGCGCTACGGCCGGGGGAAGGCGGGGATGGTGCGCAAGAACGGGCCGTCCGCGGTCAAGGGCCGACATCTGGTCGCCCCGGCACTGGTCGCCTCCCTCGGTGGAGCTGCGGCGCTGGCCGCCGCCGGGCACCCGGCTGCGCTGCTCGCGGTGTGCGCCCCGTACGCGACGTCGGTCGCCGGCATCTCGGCGGTCATCTCCCGCAAGCAGCGCCCGCCGGGTGAGGAGGTGCCGGCGACGGTGCTGGCCGGCTCCTTCGTCGTGATGCACCTGTCCTGGGGCCTGGGCTTCCTCGAGGGGCTGCTGGCGGGGCGCAAGCCCGCGGCGTCCAGCGCACGATGACGCAGACCGCGACGACGATCCCCGACGGACCCGGTCGCGACGTCACCCCGGACCGCTGCGAGCTGGTGATCGTCAGCTACCACAGCCACGGCCACGTCGCAGCCCTGCTGGACCAGCTCGGTCCGGACCAGCGGGTCGTCGTCGTCGACAACGCCTCCGGTGCGGACGGGCTGCGCGAGCTGGTCACGCGGCGCCCCGCCGCCCGGTGGGTGGACGGCCGCGACAGCGGGTTCGCCCGCGGCGCCAACCTCGGTGCCCGCTCCTCGACGGCCGAGTTCCTCGTCTTCGTGAACCCCGACAGCCGCCCGACGTGCGAGGTCCTCCAGTCGCTGCTGCGCGAGCTGGACGCGGACGCGTCCGTGGGTGCGGCAGCGGCGGCGACCTCCGACGCGGCGGGCCGCATCGAGCTCGGCGTGGCCGGCTGGGAGCCGACGCTGCGACGGTGCCTGGTCTACGCGGTCGGGCTGCACGCGCTCCTGCCGCACGCCGGCGTCTACGCTCGACCGCGCCCTGGCGAGGCGGTCGCGCCGGAGTGGATCACCGGTGCGTGCCTCGCCGTGCGCCGCAGCACCTTCCTCGAGCTCGGCGGCTTCGACGAGCGGTACTTCGTCTACAACGAGGACATGGCCTACGGGCGCGCGGTGCGCGAGGCCGGGCTGCGACAGGTCCTGCGCACCGACCTGCTGGTGCCGCACCAGGCCGGCAGTTCCGGCGGCGGCTCGACGAAGATGCCGCAGCAGCGGGGGGCCTCGATGGCCGACTACCTGCACCACCACCACCCCCGCTGGCCGGCCGTCGCGATGCGGGCGGTCCTGGCCGCCGGTCTCCTGGTCCGCGCTCTGGTGGCGCAGGGGCGAGGGCGTCCGGAGGTCCGGCGCCGGCACACCGCCTACGTCCGCGGGATCGCCACCCGCCGTTCCCCGTACCGGGGCTGAGCCGGCCGACGCCGCTGTCGCTGAGCACGGGACTGTGGTCCCCGAGAAGGACCTGAGCGAGCCGTCAGGCTCCCCGGCGACGCAGGACGCTGACCACGGTCATCAACGCGATCCGCACGTCCATGCCGAGCGACCAGTTCTCGATGTAGTAGTTGTCGAACCGGGCCCGCTCGGCGATCGAGGTGTCGCCCCGCAGCCCGTGGACCTGGGCCCAGCCCGTCAGGCCGGCAGGGACGCGGTGGCGCGCCACGTAGCGAGGCAGCGTCGAGGCGAAGGTGTCGACGAAGTGCGGCCGCTCGGGGCGGGGCCCGATCAGGCTCATGTCACCGCGCAGGATGTTCCACAGCTGGGGGAGCTCGTCGAGCGACGTCTGGCGCAGGAAGCGGCCGACAGGGCCCAGCCGGTCGTCATGGGCGACGTTCCAGCGCGTGGCCGACTCGTCGTCGTCCGCGGGTCGCAGCGACCGCAGCTTCAGCAGCTCGAACGGGCGGCCGTCGAGACCCACCCGGACCTGGCGGAACAGCACGCCGCGCCCGCTCTCGAGCCGGACCGCCGCCGCACAGGCCAGCAGCAGCGGCGACAGGACGAGCAGGGCGAGGGCGCTCACGATCACGTCGATCAGCCGCTTCACCTTCCAGGCCGCGGTCCGGTACGCGGCTCGGCGCATCCGGAGCAACGGCATCCCGCGCACCGCATCGGTGTTCTGAGCAGTCGCGTGCAGCTCGAACAGCCGTGGCACGAAGAAGATCTCGCACTGCAGGCGGTCGCACGTGCGCAGCACCTCGACCAGATCGTGGGCGGGCAGTCCGCCGAAGGCGACGATGACGTCCTCGATGCCCTCCCTGAGGATCGTTGCGGCGAGCTGGTCGGGACCACCGAGCAGCGGGGCCGGCAGGTCGTCCGCACGCAGCAGTGGTGGGGAGTCCAGGAAGCCCACGGGGCGCAGGCCGTACTCGGGGTAGTGCTGCAGCAGCTCGACCAGCTGGACCCCCACCCGCCCGGCTCCGAGGACCAGGGTGCGGTGCGTCACGAGGCCCCGGGCACGCGAGGCGCGCACGACCGCGTACCCGACGCTGCGCAGCAGGAACACCGCGACCGCGACCACGACGGAGGTGCGGAGCAGGCCCACGACGCCCTCGGAACCGCGGAGGACGAGCCCCAGGGAGCCGACGACCGCGGCGGCAGCCACCGTCCGGCCGATGAGGCGGCACCCGTCCTCGAGCGCGTAGAACGACAGCCGGGAGCGGTAGGCGCCCGCGGCGGCGAACAGCGCCAGCATGAGGGCGGCGAAGGCGAGGTGCAGGTCGTCGAACCGGCCCAGCACCGCAGTGCCCCCGACGATGGCGACGACGTCGAGGGACAGCAGGTACGGCCCGACGCCGCGCGAGATCCACTTGCGGCGGAACCGAGGCGGTCCGGGTCGTGGCCGGCGCCCGACGGCGCTCCGCCGGAGGTGGCTGGTCGGCTGCCGGGCCGCCGGCACGACCGGCGCCGTGCGCATGAGCTCACCCTCGATGGCCCGGTCCATGGTCACCCCGGGACCTCCCGTTCGTCGTCCAGCGGCGTGTATCAGCGGTGGTATCACTGAGGCTGAGCGACGCCCTTAAGTACACGTGACCGGCGCCGATGTGCCGCCGGCAGGCAGTGGGACGACGAACGCGAGATCGAGTCGTCCTACGTAGTGGACGAGGACGAGGACCTGCTCAGGCAGGCGGCCCGATCGCCGTTCCCGCCTGCCTGTGGCCCCGGCTCGGGCACTCCACCGCGACCGCGTGGTCGCTCGAGAGGAGTCGTGCATGGACAGGGCGGAGATCCCGGTGATCATCCTCTGCGGAGGCATGGGGACGAGGCTGCGGGAGGCCAGCGAGAAGCTCCCCAAGCCGCTGGTCGACATCGGCGGGAAGCCGATCCTGTGGCACATCATGAAGCTCTACGGAGAGGCTGGCTTCCGCCGCTTCGTGCTGTGCCTGGGCTACAAGGGCGACCAGATCAAGCGCTGGTTCCTCGACTACCAGACGACGACGTCGGACTTCACGCTGCACATGGGCCAGGACCACCACGTGGCGTTCCACAACGCCTACGGCGAGGAAGACTGGAAGGTCACGTTCGCCGAGACCGGGCTGCTGTCCGGCACGGGGGCGCGAGCCCGGCGGGTCCGTCCCTACCTGGGTGACGCCCCGGTCGTCATGCTCACCTACGGCGACGGCATCGGCGACGTCGACCTCGGGCGGCTGCTCGAAAACCACCTGGCCAGCGGACGAGTGGGCACGGTCACCGGAGTCCACCCGGGCAGCCGCTACGGCGAGATGAAGGTGGACCTCACAAGCGGGGGCGTCACCGAGTTCAACGAGAAGCCCACCCTCGCGGACGGGTGGGTCAGCGGGGGCTTCTTCGCCTTCGACCGGTCCTTCCTGGACGACTACCTGGACGACGACCCCGACCTGCTGCTGGAGAAGAAGCCCCTGCAGCGCCTCGCCGTCGACGGCCAGCTGTCCGTGAACACGCACGAGGGCTTCTGGATGGGCATGGACACCTTCCGCGACTGGACCGAGCTGAACGGGCTCTGGGACCGCGGGGAGGCCCCCTGGAAGCTGTGGACCGACGAGCCGCGCATGCCGCGCGGCTGAACCTCGACGACCGGAGAGCAGGACCTTGCGCACACTCCTCACGGGCAGCGACGGCTACCTCGGCTGCCTCGTCGGCCCCCAGCTGGTCGAGCGCGGACACGAGGTGTCCGGTGTCGACACGGGCTACTACCGAGCCGGCTGGCTCTACAACGGCGTCCCACGGACGGTCGAGACGCTCACCCGCGACGTCCGGTCCCTCGAGGTGGACGACCTGCGCGGCTTCGACGCCGTCGTGCACATGGCGGAGCTGTCCAACGACCCGCTCGGGGACCTCATCGGCGACGTGACCTACGAGGTCAACCACCAGGGCTCCGTGCGGCTGGCCGAGCTGGCCAAGCGGGCTGGCGTCTCGCGCTTCGTGTACATGTCGTCGTGCAGCGTCTACGGCGTCGCCGACGGCACCGTGGACGAGACCTCCCCGCTCAACCCGCAGACGGCGTACGCCGTCTGCAAGGGACTCGTCGAGCGCGACGTCACCGCCCTGGCCGACGAAGACTTCTCGCCGACGTTCATGCGCAACGCGACGGCGTTCGGCGCCTCTCCGCGGATGCGCTTCGACATCGTCCTGAACAACCTCAGCGGTCTGGCCTGGACCACGGGCCGGATCGCCATGACCAGCGACGGCTCCCCGTGGCGCCCGCTCGTGCACGCCCTCGACATCGGCAAGGCGATCGGCTGCGTGCTCGAGGCGCCGCGCGAGGTCGTGCACACCGAGGTCTACAACGTGGGCAGCGACGAGCAGAACTACCAGGTCCGCGACATCGCCGAGCGCGTCGCCCGGGCGTTCCCGGGGTGCAGCACGAGCTTCGGCCGGCCCGGTGCCGACAACCGCAGCTACCGGGTCGACTTCACGAAGATCTCGACGAAGCTGCCTGGCTTCTCCTGCGACTGGGACGCCGACCGCGGAGCAGCGCAGCTGGCGGAGGTGTTCCGTCGTGTGGCCCTGGACGACGCGACCTTCACCGGCCGGGGTCACACCCGGCTCAAGCAGCTCGAGCACCTGATCGCCACCGAGCAGGTCGACAGCCAGCTGTTCTGGACGTACTCGTGATCTTCACCGCCACCGGGCTCCGAGGAGCCACGGTGGTCGAGCTCCAGCTGAAGCACGACGAGCGGGGGTTCTTCGCCCGCACCTTCTGCCGCGAGGAGTTCACGGCGGCCGGGCTCGAGCCGCTGGTGGAGCAGTGCAACGTCTCCTTCAACCACCGGGCCGGCACCCTGCGCGGCATGCACTACCAGGTGGCGCCGGCCACCGAGGCCAAGCTGGTGCGGTGCACGGCAGGGGCGATCGTCGACCAGATCGTCGACATGCGCCCTGAGTCCGACACCTACCTGAGGTCCTTCGCGGTCGAGCTGACCGCCGCCAACCGCGTGGCGCTGTACGTCCCGCCGATGTTCGCCCACGGCTACCAGGCCCTCACCGACGGCGCCGAGGTCAGCTACCAGGTCAGCGAGGCGTACACGCCAGGCACCGAGAGGGGCCTGCGACACGACGATCCCGCGCTCGGACTCACCTGGCCGCTCCCGGTCAGCGTCCTCAGCGACAAGGACGGCAGCTGGCCCCTGATGGAGGTGACGGCGGCGTGCTGATCGTCGACAGGGCGCTCGCTGCCCGCCAGGCGCAGGGCCGGCCGGTGCGCGTCGCGATGGTCGGGGCCGGCTTCATGGGACGCGGGGTCGCCGACCAGATCGTCAACCGCACGCCGGGGATGGAGCTGGTCGCCGTGTCCAACCGGCACCTCGACGGTGCCCTGCGGGCGCTGCGAGAGGCCGGGGTCGACGAGATCGCGACGGCGGACGACGCAGCCGCCGTCTCGCGGTCCGTCGAGCGCGGCGTCCCGGTCGTCACCGAGGACGCGCTGGCCCTGTGCGCCGCCGACGGTGTCGACGTCGTCTGCGACGTCACCGGAGCGGTCGAGTTCGGCGCGCTGACCACCCTCGCGGCGATCGAGCACGGCAAGCACGTCGTGACCATGAACGCCGAGCTGGACGGCACGGTCGGCCCGCTGCTCAAGCGCCTCGCGGACGACGCCGGCGTCGTCTTCAGCGGCGTCGACGGCGACCAGCCGGGCGTCGAGATGAACCTGCACCGCTTCGTGTCGGGCATGGGTCTCACCCCCCTGGTGTGCGGCAACATCAAGGGCCTGCAGGACCCCTACCGCAACCCCACGACGCAGGAGGGGTTCGCCCGTCGCTGGGGGCAGGACCCGGCCATGGTGACCAGCTTCGCGGACGGCACCAAGGTGTCGTTCGAGCAGGCGGTGGTGGCGAACGCGACCGGCATGAGCGTCGCCAGGCGCGGCATGGGGGGCGCCGAGCACACCGGCCACGTCGACGAGCTGGTGTCGGCCTACGACGTCGACGATCTGCGCGACCTCGGCGGGGTCGTGGACTACGTCGTCGGGGCGAAGCCGGGTCCGGGCGTCTACGTCCTGGCCACCACGGACTCCGCGGGCTCGAAGCACTACCTCGATCTGTACAAGCTCGGTGGCGGGCCGTTGTACAGCTTCTACACGCCGTACCACCTGTGCCACTTCGAGGTGCCCACGTCGCTGGCCAGAGCCGTGCTGTTCGGCGACGCCGTCATCGCCGCGCAGGGGGCTCCCCGGGTCGACGTGGTGGCGACCGTCAAGCGCGACCTGCCTGCCGGTCACGTCCTCGACGGGCTCGGCGGCTACGACACCTTCGGCGAGGCCGAGACGTCAGCGGTGACCCGCGACGAGCGCCTGCTGCCGATGGGCGTGGCGGAGGGGGGCCGGCTGCTGCGCGACGTCCGCCGTGACGAGGCGCTGCGGTACGACGACGTGGAGCTCCCACCGGGGCGGCTGATCGACCGGCTCCGGCGGCGGCAGGACGAGCTGTTCGCCTGACGGACCCGTCCGGACGCAGCGACGGCGCCGGCCCCCTCGGGGGCCGACGCCGTCGCCAGGCCACTAGTCGAAGATGTCGGGGGCGTCCTTGCTGATGCGCTCCCAGATCGGCTGGAACTGGAACCAGCCGGCGAGTTCGAAGCCGACCTGACCGCGGGTCGCCTCGGCCTCGTGCGGGTCGATCTGGATCGGCTTGCTGCCCAGCCCCGCAGCGGCGGAGTACGCCATCAGCTGGGACTGTGCAGTGCGCTCGAGGGTGAGGAACCACCAGGCCGCGCTGTCGACGGTCTCGCCCACGGTGAGCATCCCGTGGTTGCGCAGGATGACGGCCTTGCGGTGCCCGAGCGCGCGCGCGATGCGGTCGCCCTCCTCGGAGGAGAGCACGACCCCGCGGTAGTCGGTGTAGGTGCCGATGTCGTCGTAGAACGCGCAGGCGTCCTGCGTCAGCGGCTCGATCGTCATGTCGAGCGAGGACAGCGTCTTGCCGTACGGGCCGTGCGCGTGGGCGGCGGCGACGACGTCCGGGCGCGCGGAGTGGACGGCGCAGTGGATCGCGACGGCCGCGCCGTTGACGGCCCGGTCGCCCTCGACGACCTCGCCGGCGTGGTCGACGCGCACCAGGTCACTGCTCTTGATCATGCTGAAGTGCATGCCGAACGGGTTGACCCAGTAGGAGTCCGGGAACTCGGGGTCGCGCACGGTGACGTGCCCGGCGACCCCCTCGTCGAGACCGGCCCGGGAGAACATGCGGAAGGCCGCGGCCAGCTTGGCCTTGCGGTTCGCGCGCTCCTCCTCGACGGAGTCGAAGCTGGGGGGCAGCGGCAGGTACAGGCTCTTGCCGGCGACGGCGGGGGAGTCGGTGACGGCCTCCGTCACCAGCTCGTCGGCGTGCTCGACGGCGGTGGCCGACTGCTCGGTGGTGCTCACGGGTGCCTCCTGGGCGGACGTCGTCGACGGGTGCGTCTGGTCCCAGTGTGCACCGCGGCGTGGCCCGGGTCACGCGGACGGGACCCGGGCCGCACCGACGCTGCTACCTCGCGGTCAGGTCGTCGCGATCGCCTTCAGCACGTCAAGACGGGCCGCGCGTCGCGCCGGCAGGAGCGCGGCCACGACGCCGGCGAGGGCCGCGACGACGACGAACAGGACCAGCCGTCCGACGGGGAAGCGCAGCTCGGTGATGCCCTCGTCGGCGAGCGCGCGCTGCAGCACCACACCGAAGACGGAGCCGACGCCGATCCCGAGCAGGGCGCCGAAGATGGCGACGATCACCGCCTCGACGGTCACCATCCTGCGGGTCTGCCGACGGCCGAGACCGACCGCCCGCAGCAGGCCCAGCTCGCGGGTCCGCTCGAGCACGGCCAGCGCCAGCGTGTTGACGATGCCGAGGACGGCGATGAGCACCGACAGGGCCAGCAGCACGTTGATGATCGAGATCACGACGTCGATCGTCGACGTGGTGTCCTCGATGAACGCCGCCTGGTCGAGCACCTCGACCGTCGGGTAGTCGACTGTGGCCGCCTCCGCCGCGGTGACCAGGGTCGCGGTGTCGACGCCGTCCTCGGCGGTCAGCAGCAGGGCCGCGTCGGTCGGGCTCGCGAAGTCCTCGGCCTGGGTCAGGTCCAGGACGTAGGGCCCCACCAGCTCGCTGTCCTCGTAGACGCCTGCGACGGTCAGCTCGCGCGGCTCGCCGCGCGACAGCCGGACCGACACCTGGTCGCCGACCGACAGGTCGTTGCCCGTCGCCTCGCCCTCGCTGACGAGCAGGACGCCCGGGCCGGGGACGAGCTCGCCGTCGACCGGCACGAGGCGGACGCCCCGCCCGATCGCGTCGGGCGAGAGCGCGGTGAGGAAGGTGGTGTCGTCGCCCACCTGCGCCTGGTCCTGGCGCACCCGGTCGACGGCGGCGACGCCCTCGGTCCGCTCCAGCACACCGGCGACCGCGGACGGGAAGCCCTGGAAGCCACCTCCCTGGACCACCACGTCGGCCCCGACCGAGGCGGTCACGACCTGCTCGACGGAGGCCTTGGCGGAGGCGCCGAGCACGCCGACCGCGGTGACGAGCGCCAGGCCGATCATCAGCGCCGCAGCGGTGGAGGCGGTGCGCTGCGGGTTGCGCATCGCGTTCAGCCGGCCGAGGCGTCCGGGCACGCCCCGGGAGAACGGCGCGCCCACCAGCCGCGCGACGGGGCGCGACAGCAGCGGCGACAGCGCGGCCACGCCGAGGAAGCAGACGAGCGCCCCGAGGCCGACCAGCGCGATCTCGCCCTG
>JAOPVV010000315.1 GCA_025966005.1 Frankiales bacterium | reverse complement strand
CACCCGCATCGTCCGCACCCGCCCGAAGCGGTCGCTGCACAGCCCCCAGACCGGCTGGCTGAACCCGTACAGCAGGAAGTAGAGCGACGCGACGGCGGCGGCCCGGGCCAGCGAGACGTCGAAGTGGGCCGCGATCGTCAGCAGCAGCGGTCCGACGACGAAGCGGTCGAAGGAGGACGTCGCCGAGGCGGCCTGCAGCAGGCGCACCTGCGAGCGCTCCGCGGCACCGCTCACTCCAGGGCCGCTCACTCCCAGCGGAACAGGCGGCTGGCGGCGGCGAGCGAGCCGACCGCCCACACCGCCAGCGCCGCGGTCTCGCGCAGCGGCAGCCCGGCGCCGTCCTGCAGGACGTCGCGCAGCCCGGTCGACAGGGCGGCGGTGGGCAGCAGCGCCAGGACGTCCTGCGCCCCGCCGAACGCCGACAGCGGGAACAGCACGCCGCCGAGCACCAGCAGCACGAACCAGACGAGGTTGGCCGCCGCCAAGGTGGTCAGCCCGCTGAGGGTGCCGCCGAGCAGCAGCCCCAGCCCGGAGAACGCCGTGGTGCCGAGCACGACGAGCACCAGCACCGCCGGGACCGAGCCCTGCGGGTCCCAGCCCAGGGCCAGGCCGACCAGGCTGATCGCGACCACCTGCAGCACCTCGACGGCCAGCACGGCGAGCGTCTTCGCCCCGAGCAGCACCGAGCGGGGGAGGGGGGTCGCGCCCAGGCGCTTGAGCACGCCGTACTGGCGCTCGAAGCCGACGCCGATCGCCTGGCCGGTGAAGGCCGTCGACATGACCGCGAGGGCCAGCACGCCCGGGACGAAGAAGTCGGCCCGCCCGGCGCGGGAGTCCACACCGTCGACCGCGATGAACGGGACGGTCACCAGCAGCACGAGCAGGCCCAGGGGGATCACCAGGCTGAGGAGCACCTGCTCGCTGTTGCGCAGCACGAGCTTGAGCTCGGCCAGCGTCTGCGCGCGCAGCATCGCCGGGACGGGCGCGGCGCCGGGGGAGGGCGCCAGCGAACCGGGGGTCCAGGTCGTCATGAGCGCAGCTCCCGGCCGGTGAGGTCGAGGAAGACGTCCTCGAGCGTGCGGCTCTCGACCCGCAGGTCGGTGGCCATCACGCCCTGCCCCGCTGACCAGGCCGTCACCGCGGCCAGCACCTGCGGGTCCATCTCGCCCTCGACGAGGTACTGCCCGGCCGGCGACTCCTTGGCCGCGCAGCCCTCGGGCAGGGCGTTGAGCAGCTGGTCGACGTCCAGGCCGGGAGTGGCGCGGAAGCGCAGCTGCCCGATCGCCCCGCCCCGGGTCAGCTCGGCCACCGTGCCCGCCGCGACGACCTGCCCGCCGTCGACGACCACGACGTCGTCGGCGAGCCGCTCTGCCTCGTCCATGAGGTGGGTCGTGAGCACGACGCTGACCCCGTCGGCGCGCAGCGCCTCGACCAGCTCCCAGGTGGCGTGCCGGGCCTGCGGGTCGAGCCCCGCGGTCGGCTCGTCGAGGAACACCAGCTCGGGACGCCCGACCACCGCCAGCGCCAGCGACAGCCGCTGCTGCTGCCCGCCGGACAGCCGCCGGTAGGCCGTGCCCTCGACCTCGACCAGGCCCAGGCGCTCGAGCAGCATGCCGGGGTCGAGCGGGCGCGCCGAGAAGGAGGCGACCAGCCGGAGCATCTCGCCGCAGCGCAGCCCGGGGTACGCGCCGCCCGACTGCGGCATGACGCCGACGCGAGGGCGCAGGGCGGGGTCGCGCGGGTCCAGCCCGAGGACGCGGACGGTGCCCTCGTCGGCGGTCCGGAAGCCCTCGCAGACCTCGACGGTCGTCGTCTTGCCGGCGCCGTTGGGGCCGAGCAGGGCCAGCACGGTCCCGGGGCGCGCGACGAGCGAGAGCCCGTCGACGACGGCGCGGCCGGCGTACCGCTTGACCAGGCCGGTCACCTCGAGGGCAGTCACCGCCCCAGCCTAGGTGCGCCTGCCGCACCCTGCCCCGCCGAGCCGCCCCGCCGGCTCCCGCCCGACGAGGCACCCCACTACCCCGCTCGAACCGTTCACCAGGACCGTTCCACCGGACGGTTCGAGCGGGGTAGTGGTCCCGGTGGACGGTGGGTCGGCGGGGCGTGGAGGGGGCAGGTGAGGGCACCCTTCGTGAGGCCTGTCACGCCCGGCCACCGGGGTCCGGGTTCGACGTGGCGGCGCATTTACGCGACACTGACGTGGTGAAAACCGTGGTGGAGCACAAGACGCAGGGAGCAGGCACGCGCGAGCGGGTCCGCGACCTGCTGCTCGCGCTCGGCCCGTCGACGGCTGCCGTCCTCGGCGACCGCCTCGGCCTGAGCCCGGCCGCGGTCCGCAAGCACCTCGACGCCCTGCTGCTCGACGGGGCCGTGACGACCCGTGAGCAGCGCCCGCGCGGCGCCCGCGGGCGGGGCCGCCCGGCCCGGCTGTACGTCCTCACCGACGCCGGCCACGCCGACGGGCCGTCCGGCTACGACGACCTCGCGACCGCCGCGCTGCGCTTCCTCGAGCAGGCGGGCGGCGAGGAGGCGGTCGAGCGCTTCGCGCAGGCCCGCGGCGCCGAGCTCGAGGGCCGCTACGCCGAGCGCCTGCGCGAGCTGACCCCGGACGCCCGCCCCGCGGCGCTGGCCGAGGCGCTCACCGCCGACGGCTACGCCGCCAGCACGTCGGAGCAGGGACTGGGTCTGCAGCTCTGCCAGCACCACTGCCCCGTCCAGCACGTCGCTGCCGAGTTCCCGCAGCTGTGCGACGCCGAGACGGCCGCCCTCGGGCGACTGCTCGACGTCCACGTCCAACGACTCGCGACGATCTCCCACGGAGACGGCGTGTGCACGACCTTCATCCCTGCAACCGCGAAGGCGACACGATGACTGCCACACAGGACCAGCTCGAGGGCCTCGGCAACTACAAGTTCGGCTGGTCGGACTCCGACGTGGCCGGCAAGGACGCCAAGCGCGGGCTCTCCGAGGACGTCGTGCGCAACATCAGCGCTCTCAAGGACGAGCCCGAGTGGATGCTGCAGCTGCGGCTCAAGGGCCTGTCGCTGTTCCGCAAGAAGCCGATGCCGACCTGGGGCTCGGACCTGTCGGGGATCGACTTCGACAACATCAAGTACTTCGTGCGCACCTCGGAGAAGCAGGCGACGTCCTGGGACGACCTGCCCGAGGACATCAAGAGCACCTACGACCGCCTGGGCATCCCGGAGGCCGAGAAGCAGCGCCTGGTCGCCGGTGTCGCCGCGCAGTACGAGTCGGAGGTCGTCTACCACTCGATCCGCGCCGACCTCGAGGAGAAGGGCGTGCTGTTCCTCGACACCGACACCGCCCTGAAGGAGCAGCCCGAGCTGTTCCGGAAGTACTTCGGCTCGGTCATCCCGGTCGGCGACAACAAGTTCGCGGCGCTGAACACCGCCGTCTGGTCGGGCGGCTCGTTCATCTACGTCCCGCCGGGCGTCACGGTCGACATCCCGCTGCAGGCCTACTTCCGGATCAACACGGAGAACATGGGCCAGTTCGAGCGCACCCTGATCATCGCCGACGAGGGCTCCTCGGTGCACTACGTCGAGGGCTGCACCGCGCCGATCTACAGCTCCGACAGCCTGCACAGCGCCGTCGTCGAGATCATCGTCATGAAGGACGCGCACGTCCGGTACACGACCATCCAGAACTGGTCGAACAACGTCTACAACCTGGTCACCAAGCGCACCGCCGTGCACGAGGGCGGCCGGATGGAGTGGATCGACGGCAACATCGGCTCCAAGGTGACCATGAAGTACCCGGCCTGCTACCTGCTCGGTGAGCGCGCCTCCGGCGAGACGCTGTCGGTCGCGTTCGCGGGTGAGGGCCAGCACCAGGACGCCGGCGCCAAGATGGTCCACGCCGCGCCCCGGACCACCTCGAACATCGTCAGCAAGTCGGTCGCCCGCGGCGGTGGCCGCACGTCCTACCGCGGCCTGGTCCAGGTGCAGGAGGGCGCGACGGGCTCCAAGAGCAACGTCGTGTGCGACGCGCTGCTGGTCGACACGATCAGCCGCAGCGACACCTACCCCTACGTCGACGTCCGCGAGGACGACGTCTCGCTGGGCCACGAGGCCACGGTGAGCAAGGTCGGCGACGACCAGCTCTTCTACCTGATGAGTCGAGGCATGACCGAGACCGAGGCCATGGCGATGGTCGTGCGCGGGTTCGTCGAGCCCATCGCGCGCGAGCTGCCGATGGAGTACGCGCTCGAGCTCAACCGCCTCATCGAGCTCCAGATGGAGGGTTCCGTTGGCTAGCAGCGACTCGGCCACCGCCATGCAGGTGGCCCTCTCGACCGAGAGGGACGCCCTCAAGGCGACCGGAGGCGTCATGGACGGCGCCATCGCCACCAACGTCAAGCCGTCGACCCCTCGTCGTCCGGCCGGGGAAAGCCCGGCGGACGTCCGGCCCGAGCGCCTGCGCTCGGCCGACCCCGACGCCTTCGGCGTGCCCACCGGCCGCGAGGAGGAGTGGCGCTTCACGCCGCTCGCCCGCGTGAAGCCGCTGTTCGACGCCGTGCCGGGTGCGGCCGCCGGCCTCGACGCCAGGATCGAGGGCGAGCAGGACGGCGTGAGCTTCGGCCCCGTCGCCGACGGCGACCCGCTGCTCGACGGGCTCCCGCTGCCCGCCGACCTGCTGTCGGCGCGCGCCGCGTCCGCCCCGGGCAGCACCACTGCGCTGCGGATCGACAAGGCGGCCGAGCTGACCGAGGCGGTCGTGGTGAACCTGACCGCCACCGGCGACGCCGTCCTGTTCGGCCACCTCGTGATCGAGGTGGGGGAGCAGGCCCGGGCCACTGTGGTGCTCGACCACACCGGCGACGCCCGCTACGTCGGCAAGACCTCCGTCCTGCTCGGTGACGGTGCGTCGCTCGACCTGGTGTCGGTGCAGAGCTGGGGCGAGACCGCCGTGCACAGCGAGCACCTCGCGTTCCAGGTCGGCCGCGACGCGCGGCTGCGCTCGACCCAGGTCACCCTGGGCGGCTCGCTGGTCCGCGTCCTCGAGACGGTCGACTTCACCGGCCCCGGCGGCGACGTCGAGCTGCGCGGGGTCTCGTTCGCCGACGACGGCCAGCACCTCGAGCACCGCCTGCTGGTCGACCACAGCGTGCCGAAGTGCCGCAGCCGGGTCACCTACAAGTCGGCGCTGCAGGGCGACCAGGCGCACACCGTCTGGATCGGCGACGTGCTCATCCGCGCCGCGGCCGAGGGCACCGACACCTACGAGCTCAACCGCAACCTGCTGCTGACGCCCGAGGCCCGCGCCGACTCGGTGCCGAACCTCGAGATCGAGACCGGCGAGATCGCCGGCGCCGGCCACGCCAGCGCGACCGGGCGCTTCGACGACGAGCAGCTGTTCTACCTCCAGGCGCGCGGCATCCCCGCCGACGTCGCCCGCCGGATGGTCGTCCGCGGCTTCTTCGCCGAGGTCGTCGAGTCGATCGGCGTGCCCGCCCTCGAGGAGCGCCTGATGGCCACCATCGAGACCGAGCTCGAGCGGGCCTTCTCGTGACCGCCGAGAGCGTGAGCGGCTACCTGCGTGCCGCCTCCCTGGACGAGATCCCGCAGGAGGGCGCGATCCGCGTCGAGCTCGCGGGGCAGCCGGTGTGCCTGGCCCGCTCCGGCGGCCAGGTCTACGCGATCTCCGACGTCTGCTCCCACGCCGACGTCGCCCTGTCCGAAGGTGACGTCGAGGACGGCAAGATCGAGTGCTGGCTGCACGGCTCCCTGTTCGACCTCAAGACCGGAGTCCCGACGGGACTGCCGGCGACGCGCCCCGTGCCCGTCTTCCCCGTGACCGTCGAGGGCGACGACGTCCTCGTGCAGATGGAGTCCTGATAGCTGTGGCAACCCTCGAGATCCGCGACCTGCACGTCTCCGTCGAGGCCGACGGCACCGACAAGCAGATCCTCACCGGCGTCGACCTCACCATCCGGGCCGGTGAGACCCACGCGATCATGGGTCCGAACGGCTCCGGCAAGTCGACCCTGGCGTACGCCATCGCCGGCCACCCGAAGTACACGATCACCTCGGGCACGGTCACCCTCGACGGCGAGGACGTCCTGGCGATGAGCGTCGATGAGCGCGCCCGCGCCGGCGTGTTCCTCGCGATGCAGTACCCGGTCGAGGTGCCCGGCGTCTCGGTGTCGAACTTCCTGCGCTCGGCGGCCACGGCGATCCGCGGCGAGGCCCCGAAGCTGCGCCTGTGGGTCAAGGAGCAGAAGGAGGCCATGTCCCGCCTCGAGATGGACCCGGCGTTCTCCGAGCGGTCGGTCAACGAGGGCTTCTCCGGCGGAGAGAAGAAGCGCCACGAGATCCTGCAGCTCGAGCTGCTCAAGCCGAAGATCGCCGTGCTCGACGAGACCGACTCCGGTCTCGACGTCGACGCGCTGCGCGTGGTGTCCGAGGGCGTGAACCGGGTCCGCGAGGGCGGCGAGACCGGGGTCCTGCTCATCACGCACTACACGCGGATCCTCAACTACATCAAGCCCGACTTCGTGCACGTGTTCGTCCGCGGACGCATCGCCGAGTCCGGCGGCGCCGAGCTGGCCGACGAGCTCGAGGCGAACGGCTACGCCAAGTACGGCGTCGAGACCGCCGCGACCCCCGGCCGCTCGCTGCCGACCTCCCCGGTGCTGCCCGGGGTGGTGACCACGGCATGACGGCCGTCCTGCCCCGGGACACCAGGGGCAGCGTCTCGACGTACGACGTCGAGGCCGTCCGCGCGGATTTCCCGATCCTGTCCCGGCAGGTCGGCGGCCGTCCGCTGGTCTACCTGGACAACGCCTCGAGCTCGCACAAGCCGCGCCAGGTGCTCGACGCCGAGCGCGACTTCGTCGAGCAGCACTACTCCAACGTCCACCGCGGCGTGCACACGCTCTCGCAGGAGGCGACCGACCGGTACGAGGCGGCCCGGTCGACGGTGGCGGCGTTCCTCGGCGCGCGCGACGCGCACGAGCTCGTGTTCACCAAGAACGCCACCGAGGCCTACAACCTCGTCGCGTACTCGTTCGGGAACGCCGCGGCCGGCTCGCGCTTCGCGATCGGACCCGGTGACGAGGTCTGCGTCACCGAGATGGAGCACCACTCCAACCTCGTGCCGTGGCAGATGCTCTGCGAGCGCACCGGCGCGACGTTGCGCTGGATCCCGCTCACCGACGACGGCCGGCTCGACCTCACCGACCTCGACGCGCTGGTCAACGAGCGCACCAAGGTGCTGGCGTTCGTCCATGTGAGCAACATCCTCGGGACGAAGAACCCGGTCGACGTGCTGGTCGCCAGGGCGCGCGAGGTCGGCGCGCTCACGCTGCTCGACGGCGCGCAGTCCGCGCCCCACGAGGTCGTCGACGTGCAGGCGCTCGGGGTCGACTTCTTCGTGCTGACCGGTCACAAGATGCTGGCGCCGTCCGGCATCGGCGTGCTGTGGGGGCGCAAGGAGCTGCTCGACGCCATGCCGCCGTTCCTCGGCGGCGGCTCGATGATCGAGGTCGTCACGATGAGCGGCTCGACCTACGCGGCCGCCCCCGAGCGCTTCGAGGCCGGCACGCCCGTGATCAGCCAGGCCGTGGCGCTCGCCGCCGCCTGCGACTACCTGCAGGCGGTCGGCCTCGACCGGATCGCCGCCCACGAGGCCCAGCTGACCGCGCGCGTGCTCGACGGCATCCGGGGTCTCGACGGCGTCCGCGTGATCGGCCCCGACACGATCGAGATGCGCGGCGCTGCCGTGTCGTTCGCGATCGACGGGGTGCACCCGCACGACGTGGGCCAGTCGCTGGACGAGCTCGGCATCGCCGTGCGCGTCGGCCACCACTGCGCGGCGCCGGTCTGCCGCCGCTACGGCGTGCCCGCCACGACGCGCGCGTCGTCGTACCTGTACAACAGCGAGGCCGAGATCGACGCGCTGCTCGACGGCGTGGTCACGGTGCAGCGCTTCTGGGGGACCGCGTGAGCGACGAGTCGATGTACCAGGAGATCATCCTGGACCACTACCGCCGGCCCCACCACAAGGGCCTGCGCGACCCGTACGACGTGGAGGTCCACCACGTGAACCCGACCTGCGGCGACGAGGTCACGCTGCGCGTGCGCGTCGCCGACGGCGTCGTCGAGGACGTCTCCTACGACGGGCAGGGCTGCTCGATCAGCCAGGCCAGCACGTCCGTGATGACCGACCTCGTGATCGGCAAGCAGGTCGACGAGGCGCTGCGGACCTCGGAGGCGTTCCTCGAGCTCATGCAGAGCCGGGGACAGCTCGAGCCCGACGAGGACGTGCTCGAGGACGGCATCGCCTTCGCGGGCGTGTCGCGCTACCCGGCGCGGGTCAAGTGCGCGCTGCTCGGGTGGATGGCGTGGAAGGACGCGACCGCACAGGCGGTCGCGAGCAGCTCGGGAGGAGCAGCAACATGACTGAGGCCAGCATCGAGACCGTGGCGACCGCCGAGCCGGTGCTCGAGACGCCGACCGCCGCCAGCACCCCGCGGACCCGCCCGTCCGAGGACGACATCACCGAGGCGATGAAGGACGTCGTCGACCCCGAGCTCGGCATCAACGTCGTCGACCTCGGCCTGCTCTACGGCACCCAGGTCCACGAGGACAACACGGTCACGCTGGACATGACGCTGACCTCGGCCGCCTGCCCGCTGACCGACGTCATCGAGGACCAGACCCGCAACGCCCTCGCGCCGCTGGTCGACGACGTACGCATCAACTGGGTCTGGATGCCGCCGTGGGGCCCCGACAAGATCACCGACGACGGGCGCGACCAGCTGCGGGCGCTCGGCTTCAACGTCTGACCGGCCAGGCACGGCAGGGTCTGCGCCCCTGAACCCCCTCTACCGCGCAGGCGGTGACGTGATGACCGACTCCCCTCCGACGTCCTGGGTCTACCCCGACCCCAGCCTGGCCCCGTGGCCGGGCTTCGCGCTGGCCGCCGACGCGGCCGTCCAGCACCTCGACGCCGCCCTCGGGCTCGACCTGTGGCTGGTGACGGCCGTCGAGGGCGACCAGCAGGTCGTGGTCGCCGCGTCCGGCAACTGGGCCCAGCTGGCCTCGCCGGGCACGGTCTTCTCCTGGCAGGACTCGCTCTGCCTGCGGATGATCGACCGGCAGGGACCGACGTCTGCCGCCGACGTTCGGGTCGTCCCGGCGTACGCGCAGGCCGCTACGGGCGTCCTGTCCCGGGTGCGGGCCTACGTCGGCGTGCCGCTCGT
This sequence comes from Frankiales bacterium, assembly GCA_025966005.1. Classification (GTDB taxonomy): domain Bacteria; phylum Actinomycetota; class Actinomycetes; order Mycobacteriales; family SCTD01; genus SCTD01. Next base: position 14,101 of record JAOPVV010000315.1, on the reverse strand, counting down.
CGGCGAGGACGGCCGGCTGTTCGGGACGCTGTGCGCCTTCGCGGGCGACGCCCAGCCCGACGCCCTCGGCGACTCCATGGACCTGGTGCGCCTCGTCGGCCGGATGCTCAGCACGATCCTGGCCCGGGAGCAGTTCGCCCGCGAGCGCTCGCTGGAGGTGGTGTCGGCGCACGCGCTGGCCGGCGAGGACAGCCTGACCGGCCTGCGCAACCGCCGCGGCTGGCTGGCCGCCCTGGAGCAGGAGCACGACCGGGTGCAGCGGTACGGCTCGACCGCGAGCGTCCTGTCCCTGCAGGTGCACGGGCTCGGCGGACCGGACGAGGAGGACCTGCTCGCCCGCAGCGCGCAGGTGCTGGCCTCGGTCAGCCGTCCGGGCGACGCGCTCGGACGCGTCGGCGGCGACGAGTTCGGCCTGCTGGCCGTCCACTGCGACGCCACGTCGGCGCAGGCCCTGCTGGGCCGGCTGTGCCACGAACTGTCGCAGGCCGGGCTCGGGGCGGCGACGGGCGTGGCGACCCACCTCGAGGGCGAGGAGCTGGTCGAGACCTGGCACCGCGCCGAGGCCGAGCGCCAGGACCAGCTCGCCCGGCTGCGCGGGAGCCTGGCGCCGGAGCGCTGACCCGGCCGGTCAGACGCAGCGACGGCTCAGACGCGGGGCGCGGAGAAGGTGTCGCACGCCGCCGGGTCACCGCTGGACAGGCCGGTGCGGAACCACGTCTGGCGCTGCTCGGCCGAGCCGTGCGTCCAGGACTCCGGGTCGACGCGGCCGGCCGACTTCTCCTGGATCCGGTCGTCACCGACGGCGGCGGCGGCCGACAGGCCCTCGTCGATGTCGGCGTCGCTGATCGCCACGAAGCCGCTCTCGACCGCGTTCTTCGCCCACACCCCGGCGTAGCAGTCGGCCTGCAGCTCGAGGCGCACCGACCCGCCCTGCTCGCCCTCGCCGCGGTCGGTCGCCGCGCTCTGGCCGGTCAGGTTGGAGATGTGGTGGCCGTACTCGTGCGCAATCACGTACGCCACCGCGAAGTCGCCGCCCTTCGCGCCGTACCGGGTGCGCAGCACGTCGAAGAACGTGAGGTCGAGGTAGACGCCCTTGTCGGGCGGGCAGTAGAACGGCCCGACGGCGGAGGTCGCGCTCCCGCAGCCGGTGCTCGTCGCCTGGCTGAACAGCTCCGTCTTGGCCGGGACGTAACCGTCGACCTGGGTCGACCAGTACGACTGGACGCTGTTGACGATGCCCACGACGCGACAGTCCTCGTCCCGGTCGGCGTCGGCGCCGGTCTGGCAGCGGGCGCCGAGGTCGGTCGACACCGCGCCGGAGTCGGTGCCGACGGAGTCCGTGCCGCCCCCGAGGTCGGCCGGGTTGATGCCGAGCGCCAGCGCGATGAGCAGACCGACGATGCCCAGACCACCGCCACCGAGGGCCACGCCGCGTCCACCGCCCCGGCGACCGCGGACGTCGGAGACCTGCGAGGTGTCGAGGCGCGCGCTGTCGTTGAAGTCCACGGCGCGTCACTACCCCACCACCGGCCGGGTGATGTTCGTCGCGGACCCGGGGCGGGGCAGGGGCCAGCGCGTAGACTGGCGCCGTGCCCTTGACGACCGACTGAGCCGGCGCGAGTCCGCCCGTCCCCGTCTCGAGGAGCCCCCACCGATGATCACCGTCCAGGACGTCGAGCTCCGCGCCGGCGCCCGTCTGCTGCTCGACGGCGTGTCGTTCCGCGTCCAGCCCGGCGACCGCATCGGGCTGGTCGGCCGCAACGGCGCCGGCAAGACGACGCTGACCAAGACGCTGGCCAAGCAGACCCTGCCGGCCGGCGGGTCCATCACCCACAGCGCGCCCGTCGGCTACCTGCCGCAGGACCCGCGCACCGGCGACCTGGACGTGCTGGCGCGCGACCGCGTCCTGTCCGCCCGCGGGCTCGACGAGATCATGCGCAACCTGGAGAAGGTCCAGGTCCAGCTGGGTGAGAACCCCGACGACGCCGCCGTCCTCGAGCGGTACGGCCGGCTCGAGGAGCGCTTCACCGCCCTCGGCGGGTACGCGGCCGAGGCCGAGGCCGCCCGCATCTGCTCGAACCTGGGCCTGCCCGAGCGGGCCCTCGGTCAGCAGCTCGGCACGCTGTCCGGTGGCCAGCGCCGCCGCATCGAGCTCGCCCGCATCCTGTTCTCGGACGCCACGACGCTGCTGCTCGACGAGCCGACCAACCACCTCGACGCCGACTCGATCACGTGGCTGCGCGGCTACCTGCAGAAGCACCAGGGCGGCCTGATCGTCATCAGCCACGACGTCGAGCTGCTCGACGCGGTCGTCAACAAGGTGTTCCACCTCGACGCCAACCGGGCCGAGCTCGACCAGTACAACGTCGGCTGGAAGACCTACCTGCTCCAGCGCGAGACCGACGAGAAGCGCCGCAAGCGCGAGCGGATGAACGCCGAGAAGCAGGCGGGCGTCCTCAACGCCCAGGCCGAGAAGATGCGCGCCAAGGCGACCAAGGCCAAGGCCGCGCAGGGCATGTTCAAGCGCGCCGAGCGGCTGCTGGCCGGCGTGGAGGGCGAGCGCACGCAGGACAAGGTCGCCAAGCTGCGCTTCCCGGAGCCGGCCCCCTGCGGCCGCACGCCGCTCACCGCGCAGGGGCTGTCGAAGTCCTACGGCTCGCTCGAGATCTTCATGGACGTCGACCTCGCGATCGACCGCGGAGCGCGCGTCGTCGTCCTCGGGCTCAACGGCGCCGGCAAGACCACGCTGCTGCGGGTGCTGTCGGGCACCGAGCAGCCCGACACCGGCGAGGTCCTGCCCGGCCACGGGCTGCGCCTGGGCTACTACGCGCAGGAGCACGACACCCTCGACACCGACCGCACCGTGCTCGAGAACATGCGCTCCTCGAGCCCCGACCTGGTCGAGACCGAGGCCCGCAAGGTGCTCGGCTCGTTCCTGTTCAGCGGTGACGTCGTGCACCAGAAGGCCGGCACGCTGTCGGGCGGTGAGAAGACCCGCCTCGCGCTCGCGACGCTGGTCGTCAGCGGCGCCAACGTGCTGCTGCTCGACGAGCCGACCAACAACCTCGACCCGGCCAGCCGCGAGGAGGTTCTCGGCGCGCTGCAGTCCTACAAGGGCGCGGTCGTCCTGGTCACCCACGACGAGGGCGCGGTCATCGCCCTGCAGCCCGAGAAGGTGCTGCTGCTGCCGGACGGCGTCGAGGACCAGTGGTCGGACGACTTCGCCGACCTCGTCGCGCTCGCCTGAGTCGGGGGCGCTCCTCGGGCACGGCCGACAGGCAGCGCTCGCGCCCGGCGACCGGTCGAGGTCGTCGGCGGCTCAGGCGACGGGGAAGACGACGACCGGACCGCGGACGCCGACCTTGACCGTCGCGCCGATCTCCGGCAGCGGGTGGCCGGGGGTGCGGGCGGTCGCCGAGACGCCGCCGCCGAGGTCGAGGCGGAGCAGGGCGTCGTGGCCGTAGAACTCCCGGTGCGACACGACGGCCGCCACGGACGGCAGGTCGGCCGGCTCGAACTCGAGCTGCTCGGGGCGCACGACGACCGCCACGTCGCCGTAGGCGGTGGACTCGGTCGTCAGCGCGCCCAGCGGCGAGGTGACGGCGCCGTCCGCGGCGTGGCCCGGCAGCACGATCGTCTCGCCGACGAAGGTCGCGACGCCCAGGTCGGCCGGCTGGGCGTAGACCGACCACGGGTCGGCCGCCTGCACGACTCGGCCATCGCGGACCACGGCGACGACGTCGGCGACGGACAGGGCCTCCTGCTGGTCGTGCGTCACGAGGACGGCGGAGGCGCCGGCGGCGCGCAGCGAGGCGCGGACCTCGGCGCGGACGGTGGCGCGCAGGCCGGCGTCCAGGGCCGAGAACGGCTCGTCGAGCAGGACGAGAGAGGGCTTGGGTGCCAGCGCCCGGGCCAGGGCGACGCGCTGCTGCTGACCGCCGGACAGCTCGTGCGGCATCCGGCGGCCGAGCCCGGCCAGCCCGACCAGCTCGAGCACCTCGTCGGGACGGGTGCCCCGGCGCTCGCCGCGGGCGAGGCCGAACGCGACGTTGTCGTGCACGGACAGGTGCGGGAACAGCGCCCCCTCCTGCGGCACGATGCCGACCCTCCGGCGCTCCGGGACGACGTGCCGGCCCGGGCCCGACACCAGCTGCCCGCCGACCTCGATCGTCCCGGCGTCGGACCGCTCGAACCCGGCGACCAGCCGCAGCAGCGTCGTCTTGCCGCAGCCGGAGGGACCGAGCAGCGCCACCAGCGAGCCGGCCGCGACGTCGAGGTCGAGGCCGGACAGCACCGGCGCGCCGAAGGCCTTGGACACGCCGCGCACGCGCAGCGCCAGGTCGGTCGGCGCCATCTCGTTCGGCGCCATCTCGGTCACGGCGAGACCTCCGGAGTGCGGTCCAGGGCGCCGGTGCGGACGCCGAGCAGGTAGGTGGGCAGGGCCGAGAGCAGCACGAGGGCCGCGGCGTAGGGCGCGGCCGCCGAGTAGGCGGCCACCCCCGTCGCGGTCCACATCTGCGTCGCCAGTGTCGCCGATCCGAGCGGCTGCAGCAGCAGGGTGGCCGGCAGCTCCTTCATGCAGGTGAGGAAGACCAGCACGGCGCCCGCGCCGATGCCGGGCGCGGCCAGCGGCAGCGTGACCCGGCGCAGGACCTCCAGCGGGCGCGCCCCGGCCGCCCGGGCGACCTCCTCGAGGGCGGGGGGCGACTGCGCGGCGGAGGCGCGCACCGCCCCGACCGCCAGCGGCAGGAACAGCACGACGTACGCCAGGACGAGCACCGGTGTGCGCTGGTAGAGCGGGTAGGCGTAGCGGACGGCCAGGAAGACCAGCGAGAAGGCCACCACGATGCCGGGCAGGGCGTGCCCGACCCAGGCGGCCCGCTCGAGCAGCTGGGGGAGCCGGCCGCTGCGCCGGGCGGCCAGCACGCCGACCGGGACGGCCAGCAGGGTGGTGACGAGCGCGCCGAGGAACGCGAATCCGACGCTCGTGCCGGCGGCGGACAGCAGGGCGGGCAGGTCGACCTGCCCGCGGTCGCCGACGGCGCTCCAGTAGACGAGGGCGGCGACGGGCACCCCGAGCGACAGGCCCGCGAGGCCGGTCGTGAGCAGCACCGCCGGCAGGCGCAGCAGGCCGAGGCGGACCGTGGTCTGCGCCCGTGCGCCGCCGCTGCCGACCCGGGAGTACGACGCGCGGCCGCGCGAGCGCCCCTCGAACCAGACCAGCACGACCGTGACGGCCACGAGCAGCAGGCCAAGGACGGCGGCCGGCGTCCGGTCGAACGAGGACCGGTACGAGGTGTAGATGACCCGGGTGAACGCGTCGAACCGCATGATCGAGACGGCGCCGAAGTCCGACAGGGCGTAGAGCGCGACCAGCAGCCCGCCGGCGGCCATGGCCGGTCGCAGCTGGGGCAGCGTCGCGCGCCGGAACGCCTGCCACGGCGACAGCCCGAGCGAGCGGGCGACCTCCTCTCCGGCCGGGTCGAGGCGGCGCAGCGTCGCGGCGACCGGCAGCAGGACGTACGGGTAGGAGCAGGCGGTCAGGACCACGAACGCACCGACCGGGCCGGCCAGCTCGGGCAGGAACGAGATCCAGGCGAAGGCCGCGACGTAGGTGGGGACGGCGAGCGGCAGCGCGGCCACCACCGCCCAGGTCCGGCGTCCGGGCAGGTCCGAGCGGGTCGTCAGCCAGGCGAGCCCCACGCCGATCACCAGGCAGGCGAGCGTGACGGAGCTCGCGAGCGCGAGGCTGCGCAGCAGCAGCCGGGCGGTGCGCTCGCGGAGCAGGACGTCGCCGACGACGCCGAGCCCCTCCTCGAAGGCGCGCACCACGAGGTACACCAGCGGCAGCAGGGCGACGCCGGCCGTCACCACCGCGGGCACGAGCAGCACGAGCGGCGGCCGTGAGGAGCCCGACGGGCCGAGACCGACCCGCTGCAGCAGGGCGCGCCGACGGCCCGGGTGGGGGGTCCCCACCCGGGCCGGAGCGTCGAGCACCTGCGTCACCAGCGGCCTACGTCAGCCCGACCTCGTCGAGCAGGGCGAGCGTCTCGTCGAGCGACTCGAGCTGCGAGAGGTCGACGTCCGGGCCGCCGAGCTGCTCCAGCGGCGGCAGTCCCTCGAGCTCGACCGGGACGCCCGCGACCAGCGGGTACTCCTTGGTCTGCTCGGCGAAGAAGGTCTGGCCCTGCTCCGAGACCAGGAAGTCCACGAAGGCCTGCGCGTCCGTCGAGCCCTTGCCGTCGAGGATGCCGACGCCGGCGACGTTGACGAGCGAGCCGGGGTCCGTGCCCGGGAACAGGTAGTTGCGCGCCGTCACCTGGTCCAGGCCACCGGCCTCCGCCGCCCGCTCGTAGAGGTAGTAGTGGTTGATCAGCCCGAACGGGATGGTGCCGGCGTCGACCGCCTCGAGCACTGCGACGTTGCCCTCGAAGGACTGCGGCTCGTTGGCCTGGAAGGCGGTCAGGAACTCCCTGGTCCGCTCCTCGCCGGCGCTCACGCGCATGCCGGTGACGAAGGCCTGGAACGAGGCGTTGGTCGGCGCGTACCCGACCTTGCCCTTGTACGCCGGGCCGGTGAGGTCGAACACGCTCTTGGGCAGCGAGGCCGCGGGGACCAGGTCGGGGTTGTAGACCAGAACCCGTGACCGTCCGGACGTGCCGACCCAGGCGCCCTCGGCGGACCGGTATTTGGCGGGCACCCGGTCGAGCGTCGTCTGGGGGAGGGTCTCGAGACCGCCCGCCTCCTCGAGGGCGCCGAGCGCTCCGGCGTCCTGCGAGAGGAAGACGTCGGCAGGGGTGCGGTCGCCCTCCTCGAGCAGCTGGGCGGCCAGCTCGGCGCTGCCGCCGTACCGGGGCGTGACCTCGATGCCGGTCGCCTTGGTGAACTGCTCGATCAGCGGGGCGATGAGGGTCTCGTTGCGGCCGGAGTAGACGATCAGCGCGTCGGAGCCGGAGGCGCCCTCGCCCGGCTCGTCGTCGGAGCCGCAGGCGGCGGTGGCCAGCAGTGCGGCGGTGGCCAGGCCGGCCAGGAGGCGGCGGGACGTGCGGTTCACGGGGAAGGCTCCTCAGTTCGACTAAGGGTAACCTCACCTCATGCGGGACGAGATTTCAAGTCGGAGGTCCAGCGGTTGCCTGTGATCATGCTGGGCACAGGGCCGGTGACCGGACGCACGACGCACGACGAACAGGACGAGGTGTTGACGTGGCAGAGCTCAAGAAGGGCAGCAGGGTCACCGGCGGCGACCGGGACAAGCTGGCATCGGATCTGAAGAAGCGCTACGAGGGCGGCGAGAGCATCCGGCTGCTGGCGGAGTCCTCCGGCCGGTCGTACGGGTTCGTGCACCGCATCCTCAACGAGTCGGGAGCCACGCTGCGCGGCCGCGGCGGGGCCACCCGCAAGAAGGCGGGCTGACCCACGCCCGGCCCGGCACACGCACCCCTCGCACCACCCCTCGCACCACCCCTCGCACTGCGCTGTCCACGGCGCAGTGCGAGGCTGTTCCGGCTGCTGCACCGTCGCGCCGCACCCCCAGTGGAGGATCTCGCATGGACATGTCCCTGACCACCGAGCAGGACGCCGTCCGCAAGGCCGTCAAGGAGTGGGTCGACGACGTCGTCGCGCCGCCGTCGCTCAGGAACGACCGCGAGGAGCGCTTCCCGCAGGAGGCGCTCGACGGCCTCAAGCAGACCGGCTTCATCGGCATGTCCGTCCCGGAGGAGTTCGGCGGCGGCGGCGGCGACCCGATGTCCTACGTGCTGCTCATCGAGGAGCTGGGCCGCGGCGACGCCAACGTGCGCTCCATCGTCAGCGTCCACCTGGGCCTGGTCGCCGGGTCGATCGAGCGCTGGGGTACCCAGGAGCAGAAGGAGCAGTGGCTCCCGCGGATGGCGAGCGGCCAGGTGCTCGGCTGCTTCGGCCTCACCGAGCCCGACTACGGCAGCAACCCCGCCGACCTGCAGGCGACGGCCGTCAAGCAGCCCGACGGCGGCTACGTCCTGAACGGCAACAAGATCTTCATCACCAACGGCACCATCGCCGGGGTCACGCTGTTCATGGCCCGCACCGGCGGCCCCGGGGCCAAGGGCGTCAGCGCGTTCCTCGTGCCGAACGACGCGCCCGGCTTCGAGGCCAAGGCGATCCACGGCAAGCTGGGCCTGCGCTCGTGCGACACCGCCGAGCTGGTCCTGCGCGACGTCAAGGTGGGCCCCGAGGCCCTGCTCGGCGGTGAGGAGGGCAAGGGCATCCGGGTCGCGCTGACCGCGCTGAACGACGGCCGGATGTCGCTCGGCGCGTCCTGCACCGGCCTGGGCCAGGCGGCGCTCGACACGATGGTCGCCTACACCAAGGAGCGCGTGCAGTTCGGCAAGCCGGTCGCCGGGCACCAGCTGGTGCAGGCCCTCATCGCCGACACCGCGGTCGAGGTCGACTGCGCCCGGCTGCTGACCTACCGGGTCGCCGACCTCAAGACCCGCGGCGAGGACTACTCGCTCGCGGCGTCCAAGGCCAAGTACTACGCCAGCGAGATGTCGGTGCGCGCCGCGAACGCCTGCGTGCAGGCCCACGGCGGCTACGGGTACATCGACGAGTACGCCGCCGGGAAGTACCTGCGCGACGCCCGGGTTACCACGCTGTACGAAGGCACCTCGCAGATCCAGCAGCTCATCATCGGACGGGCCCTGACGGGGATCTCCGCCTTCTAGAGGGCATGGCCGCCTTCTGATGACCTGAGGAGGCTCGATGCAGGACGCCGGCCTCCAGTTCTCGATGATGCGGTCGTTCCGTCGCGACCCGTCCGTGCAGGACACCAAGCTCGCGCCCGGCACCGTGAAGCGCATCGCGCGGTTCGCGGCGCCCTACAAGCGCGACCTCACGGTGTTCCTGTCGCTGATCGTCGTGGCGGCGTTCGTGGCGGTGCTGAACCCGCTGATCTTCAAGAAGATCATCGACGACGGCATCGGCACCAACCCGCCGATGACCGGCGACCGCGGCCTGGTGGTCAGCCTCGCGCTGCTCGTCGCCGGCCTCGCGCTGTTCGACGCGGTGCTGCAGCTGTGGTCGCGCTGGTGTTCGACGCGGATCGGCGAGGGCCTGATCTACGACATGCGCTCGCAGGTCTACACGCACATCTCCACGATGCCGATCCCCTTCTTCACCCGCACCCAGACCGGTGCGCTGATCAGCCGGCTCAACAACGACGTGCTGGGCGCCCAGTCGGCCTTCACCGGCACGCTGTCCGGCGTCGTCAGCAACGTCATCGGCGTCGTGCTGACCCTGATCGCGATGCTCGTGCTGTCCTGGCAGATCACCCTGCTGTCGCTGGTGCTGCTGCCGGTCTTCGTGATCCCGGCCAAGCTCATCGGCACCAAGCTGCAGGAGCTCACGCGCGAGTCGTACGCGCTCAACGCCCAGATGACCAACACGATGACCGAGCGCTTCAACGTCTCGGGCGCGCTGCTGGTCAAGCTGTTCGGGCGGCCCGAGGTCGAGGACGCCTCGTTCCGCGACAAGGCCGGGCGGGTGCGTGACATCGGCATCACCAGCGCCATGTACGGCCGGGTCTTCTTCGTCTCGCTCACGACGGTGGCGGCGCTCGCGACGGCGATGGTCTACGGCGTCGGCGGCTCCCTGGCGGCGTCCGGCTCGCTGGGGGTCGGCACCGTGGTCGCGCTCGCCGCGTACCTCACCCGGCTGTACGGGCCGCTGACCGCCCTGTCCAACGTCCGGGTCGACGTGATGACCGCCCTGGTCAGCTTCGAGCGCGTCTTCGAGGTGCTCGACCTCGAGCCGATGGTGGCCGAGCAGCCCGACGCCGTCGTGCTCCCTCGCGGTGCCGCCAGCATCGAGTTCCGCGACGTCGTGTTCGCCTACCCGACCGCGTCGCAGGTGTCGCTGGCCTCGCTCGAGTCGGTCGCCAAGCTCGACAGCTCGCCCTCGCAGACCGTGCTGCACGGCGTCTCGTTCCGGGCCGAGCCCGGCCAGCTCATCGCGCTGGTCGGCCCGTCCGGTGCCGGCAAGACGACCATCAGCCAGCTCGTCACCCGCATGTACGACGTGGACAGCGGGTCGGTGCAGGTCGGTGGGCTCGACGTCCGCGACGTCACCATGCAGTCGCTGCGCGACGCCGTCGGCGTCGTCACCCAGGACGCCCACATGTTCCACGACACGATCCGCGCCAACCTCGTCTACGCCAAGACCGACGCCGGCGACGACGAGCTGTGGGCCGCGCTGGACTCCGCGCAGGTCGGCACGCTGGTGCGCTCGCTGCCCGACGGCCTCGACACCCTGGTCGGCGACCGCGGCTACCGGCTGTCCGGCGGCGAGAAGCAGCGCATGGCGATCGCCCGGCTGCTGCTCAAGGCCACGGGCGTGGTGGTGATCGACGAGGCGACGGCCCACCTCGACTCCGAGTCCGAGGAGGCCGTCCAGCGGGCGCTGGCCTCCGCCCTGGTCGGCCGCACGTCGCTGGTCATCGCCCACCGGCTCTCGACCGTCCGCGACGCCGACCAGATCCTCGTCGTCGAGGACGGCCGGATCGTCGAACAGGGCCGCCACGAGGAGCTGCTGCTGCGCGGGGGGCTCTACACCGAGCTGTACCGGACCCAGTTCGAGCGGCAGGAGACCGCCGACGACGAGGTCGCCCTCGTCACCGACTGAGCCGCGGGTCCGGCGTCCGGCCATGGCCGCCGACCCGTCGCGCCCGTGGGAGCCGCCGCTCGCCGGCAGCGAGGTGCAGCACCTGCTCGGCGCCCTGGAGCGGCTGCGCACGACCTTTCGCTGGAAGGCCGGCGGTCTGGACGCCGAAGGGCTCGACGCACCGGGTCCCGTCCTCGGACCTCACCCTCGGAGGGCTGCTCGAGCACCTCGGCGCGACTCAGCCGGCGCCGCCCTGACCGGCGGTGCCGCCGAGCTCGCCGTCGTCGACCATCTCGTCGGGGTCGCTGGTGGCCGGGGTGTCGACGGCGTCGTCGAGGTCGGCCGGGTCGACGACGACGTCGGTGCCCTCAGGGACGTCGGGTGCGTCAGGTGGCGGCGTCATGCAGCATGGGGTACCCGCAGGGTGCGCGGTGACCCCGCCCGGGGCAGGGTGGCCGTGTGACGTCCCTGCGCCTCGGTCCCCTGCTCCGGCACGTCGACGAGACGAGCGCGACCGTCTGGGTGGAGACCGACGGTCCCGGTGAGGTCGGGGTGCTCGGGTGCACGACCCGCACGTTCGAGGTCGCCGGGCACCACTACGCGCTGGTCGTCTGCGACGGCCTCGCGCCCGGCACCACCACCGCGTACGACGTCCGGCTCGACGGGGAGGTCGTCTGGCCGGAGCCGGACGACCCGTACCCGGCGCCGACGGTGCGGACCCGGACGCGCGACGGCGCAAAGGCGCTGCGGCTGCTGTTCGGGTCGTGCCGGGTGGCGCGTCCGCACGAGCCGCCGTACACCCTGGCCACCGGCGACGACGGGGTCGGCGTCGACGCCCTGCACGCCTACGGCAGGCGCATGCTCACCCGTCAGGAGCCGGACTGGCCCGACGCGCTGCTGCTGGTCGGCGACCAGGTCTACGCCGACGAGGTCTCCCCGCAGACGCTCGCCCGGATCGAGGCCACCCGCAGCACCGACCAGCCACCCGGGGAGGGCGTGGCGGACTTCGAGGAGTACACCTGGCTCTACGAGGAGGCCTGGAGCGACCCGCTGGTGCGCTGGGTGCTGTCCACGATCCCCAGCGCGATGGTCTTCGACGACCACGACATCCACGACGACTGGAACACCAGCGCCGCCTGGCGGCGGGAGATGCAGGCGACGTCGTGGTGGAAGGACCGCGTCGAGGGCGGGCTGATGGCGTACTGGATCTACCAGCACCTCGGCAACCTGTCGCCGGCGGCCCTGGCCGAGGACGAGCTCTGGGCCCGGCTGCAGGACACCCGGGGCGACGCCCGCGAGCTGCTGCGGGCGCACGCCGAGCGGGCGGACGGTGAGGCCGACGGTGGCAAGGGCGTGCGGTGGAGCTACCGGCGCGACTACGGCGACGTCCGGCTGCTGGTGCTCGACTCCCGCGGAGGACGGGTGCTCGAGACGGGCGACCGGTCGATGGTCGACGCCGCCGAGTGGAACTGGATCGTCGAGCAGACCCGCGACTGCGCCTCCCACCTGCTGCTCGCGTCGTCGCTGCCGGTGCTGCTGCCCCCGGCGGTCCACGGGCTCGAGGCCTGGGACGAGGCGGTGACCGACGGCGCCTGGGGCCGGCGCTGGAAGGGCTGGGGCGAGCGGATCCGGCAGGGGGCGGACCTCGAGCACTGGGCGGCGTTCGGCGCGTCGTTCGAGCGGCTGGTGGCCCTGGTCGCCCACGTCGGCTCGGGCCGCTGCGGTCCCGCACCGGCGTCGATCACCTTCCTCGGCGGCGACGTGCACTTCTCCTACCTGGCGCAGGCGCACTTCCCGCCCGGCCGGGGCGTCACGAGCGTGGTGAACCAGGTGGTCTGCTCGCCCGTCCGCAACCCGGTGAACCGTACGGTGCAGACCGGTGACCGCTTCGCCCGCACGGTCGTCGGGCGCGCGGTCGGCCGGCTGCTGGCCCGCTCGGCCGGCGTGCGCCGACCGGAGGTGAGCTGGGACGTCGACCACGGCCCGTGGTTCGACAACGAGATCGGCGCGCTCGAGCTCGAGGGGCGCACGGCGCTGTTCCGGCTGGAGCGGGCCGTCCCCGGTGACCCGGACGAGCGCCTCGAGGTTGTCCTCGAGCACCGGCTGGTCTGAGCGGCGCTACAGCGCGCGCGTGGCTCCGCCGTCGCAGGCGATCATCGTGCCGGTCACGTACGAGGCGGCGGGGCTGAGGACGAACGCCGCGACCCGTCCGAACTCCTCCGGGACGCCGTACCGGCGCAGCGGGATGGCCCGCTCCGCGCGCGCCCGGGCGTCGGGGTCGTCGCCGTCGAGCTCGACCAGCCGGTCGGTGGCGATCCGGCCGGGGAGCAGGCCGTTGACGCGCACGCCCTGCGGGCCGAGCTCGTCGGCCATCGTCTTGGCCAGCATCGCCAGGCCCGGCCGCAGCCCGTTGCTGGCCGCGATCCCGGCGATCGGCGCCTTGACGCTGCCGGACAGCACCAGCGCGATCGACCCGCCCTCGGGCGGGAGCGCCGGCACCACGGCCCGGCACAGTCGCACCGCCCCGAGGAACACGCTCTCGAAGGCCCGGGTCCACTGGTCGTCCGTGAGCCCGAGGGACGTGCCGGCCGGCGGTCCGCCCACGCTGACGAGCGCCCCGTCCAGTCGCCCGTACGCCTCCTGCGCCGCCGCCACCAGCCGGGCCGGGGTCGACGGGTCACCGAGGTCGGCCGCGACGCCGAGGCAGCCCAGGCGGTCGGCCTGACGGCGTACCGCGTCGGGCTCCCGGGCGCTGAGCACGACGTGCGCACCCTCGGCGACGAGCACCTCGGCGCTGGCGAGGCCCAGCCCGCGCGAGCCCCCGGTGACGAGGAACGCCTTGCCTGACAGTCCGAGGTCCATGGTCGGAGAACCTAGGCCCGGTTCGGGTCGGCGGGGCGGGGGGAGGGGTCGGGCACCACCAAGCCCCTGGAGACGCCATGACCGAGCCTTCCTACGACGCCCGCGACGGCAGTGGCGACCCGGAGACCGACCCGGCAGCGATGGGCGAGGTCAGCGCCGAGCACCCCGACGCCGACGGCGGGGCCGTGGTCGACGCCTCGGCGTCCCCGGAGGGCCACCCGTCGTGACCGACAGGAGTCTGGAGCGTCGACGCTCCTGAGCTAGCCTCTCGCCGTGACGCGGCGCGGGTGGGTGCTCTTCTCGGCGATGTGCCTGCTCTGGGGCATGCCGTACCTGCTCATCAAGGTCGCCGTCGACGAGCTCACGCCCTCCCAGCTGGTGCTGGCCCGGACCGTGCTCGCCAGCGCGGTCCTGCTGCCGTACGCCGCCGTCCGTGGCCAGCTGCGCCCGGTGCTGGCGCGCTGGCGTCCGCTGCTGGCCTTCGCCGCGCTCGAGCTGGCGGTGCCGTGGCTGATGCTGGCGCGGGCCGAGCGCGAGCTCAGCAGCTCGCTGACCGGGCTGTTGGTCGCCACGGTGCCGCTCGTCGCCGCCTTCGCCGCCCGCT
>JAOPVV010000307.1 GCA_025966005.1 Frankiales bacterium | reverse complement strand
GGTCGCGCGCGTCGCCGTACGCCGCGGCGAGCCGCCACCAGGCGCGCCAGTCCTCGGGCGCGGCCTCGACGTCGCGCCTGCGGTCCTCGAAGACGGCGTCGGCGTCGGCCTTCTCGAGCCGTCCGCTGGCCAGCCGCGTCACCCCCGGCGGGTCGAACGGCAGCCCGCCCTGCTCGGCGAGCTGCTTGCCGAGCCGCTCGCTGGCCGCCCCGAGGCGCACCTCGCCCGCGACCAGCAGCAGCCCGACGACGACGAGCAGGAGCACGCCGACGCCGACGCCGACCTGCACCAGGTCGCCGGAGGCCAGCAGGCTGACGCCGGTGACGGCCATGGCGCCGCTGACCATCAGCGCCACCACGACGGTGAAGGCCGCGCCGAGCTTCGCCGACGTCACAGGTCCAGCAGGTGCTCGAGCCCCACGGTCAGGCCGGGGCGGCCGGCGATGCCGCGCACCCCGAGCAGCACCCCGGGGACGAAGGAGCGCCGGTCGTAGCTGTCGTGGCGCAGCGTGAGGGTCTCCCCCGCCCCGCCGAGCAGCACCTCCTGGTGCGCGACCAGCCCGGCGAGGCGCACCGCGTGCACGCGCACCCCGGCGACGTCGGCGCCCCGGGCGCCGTCGAGGGCGGTCGTCGTCGCGTCCGGCATCGGGTCCATGCCCTGGCGGGCCGCCGCGATCAGCTCGGCGGTGCGGCGGGCGGTGCCGGACGGGGCGTCGGCCTTGCCCGCGTGGTGCAGCTCGACGACCTCGACCGACTCGAACCAGCGGGCGGCCTCGGCGGCGAAGCGCATCATCAGCACCGCGGCGATGCCGAAGTTCGGGGCGACCAGCACGTTCGAGCGCGTGCCGGCGAGCCAGCCCCGCAGCTCGGCCAGCCGCGGCTCGTCGAAGCCGGTCGTCCCGACCACGGCGTGCACCCCCGCGTCGACGCAGGCCCGCAGGTTGCCCATGACCGCGTCGGGGTGGGTGAAGTCGACGACGACGTCGGTCGCGGACAGGTCGAGCGGGTCGCCGGCGTCCACGGCCGAGGCCAGGACGAGGTCGCCCGCCTCCTCGACGCCGCGCACCACCTCGGACCCGACGCGCCCGCGCGCGCCCAGCACCGTCACCCGGATCGTCACGAGATCGCTCCCTGCAGGTCGGCGCTGTCGAAGGGCCCCACGACCCCGAGCGACAGCGGACGGGTCAGCACGTCGGCCGCGACGGCGCGGACGTCCTCGGGCGTGACGGCTTCGATGCGGGCGAGCACCTGCTCGACCGACAGCAGCTCGCCGTGCACCAGCTCGGCCTTGCCGAGCCGGCTCATGCGGCTGCCGGTGTCCTCGAGGCCGAGCACCATCGAGCCGCGCAGCGAGCCCTTGGCCCGGCGCACCTCCTCGTCGGTGACGCCCTTCGCGGCGACCGACGCCAGCTCGGCCCGCACCAGGTCGAGCACCTCGCCGACCTTGCCGGGAGCGCAGCCGGCGTAGACCCCGAACGAGCCGGTGTCGGCGTGGCTGGCGGCGTAGGAGTAGACGGAGTACGCCAGCCCCCGCTCCTCGCGCACGGTCTGGAACAGCCGGCTCGACATCCCGCCGCCGAGGGCCCCGGACATCACCTCGAGGGCGAAGCGCCGGTCGTCCTCGTACGTCAGGCCGGTCGTGCCGAGCACGAGGTTGGCCTGCTCGGTCTCGCGCGGCTGCACGACCACCCGGCTGTACGACGCCGGCGGCCTGCCCACGACCCGCAGCCCGGCCGGCTTCGGGTCGCCGGTCAGCAGCGGCCCGAAGGCCTGCTCGACCAGGGCGAGCAGCACGTCGTGGTCGACCGCGCCGGAGGCCGCGACGACCATCTGCGGCAGCGCGTACCGGGTGCGGTAGAAGCCGTTGATCTGCGAGCGAGACAGCGACTCGATGCTCTCGATCGTGCCGATGACGGTGCGGCCGAGCGGCGAGTCGCCGAACAGCGCGTCGGCGAACACGTCGTGGACGACGTCACCGGGGTCGTCGTCGTGCATCGCGATCTCCTCGAGGATCACGCCCCGCTCGACCTCGACGTCGGCGCTGGTCACCAGCGAGCTGGTGACCAGGTCGCTCATGACCTCGACCGCGAGCGCGAGGTCCTCGTCGAGGACCCGCGCGTAGTAGCAGGTCTGCTCCTTGGCGGTGAAGGCGTTCATCTCGCCGCCGACCGCGTCCATGACCGACGAGATCTCCAGGGCGTCGCGCGTCGCGGTGCCCTTGAACAGCAGGTGCTCGAGGAAGTGCGAGCAGCCGTGCTGGCTGGGCCGCTCGTCGCGGCTGCCCACGCCGACCCAGATCCCGAAGGCGACCGACCGGACGCCCGGGACGTGCTCCGAGACGACGCGGAGCCCTCCCGGCAGGACGGAACGACGGACCTGACCTGCGTCCACCGCACCGCCCGGGCTCGCCGGGAGGGCTCCCCGTGCTGTCAACGTGCGAGCTACTCCGCAGCCGGAGCGGCCTCGCCGGCCGCCTCGACGGGGGTGAGGCTGATCTTGCCGCGCTGGTCGATCTCGGTGATCTCGACCTGGATCTTGTCGCCGACGTTGACGACGTCCTCGACCTTGCCGATGCGCTTGCCGTTGCCCAGCTTGGAGATGTGGACGAGGCCGTCCTTGCCCGGGAGCAGGCTGACGAACGCGCCGAACGCGGCGGTCTTGACGACGGTGCCGAGGAAGCGCTCCCCGACCTTCGGC
>JAOPVV010000269.1 GCA_025966005.1 Frankiales bacterium | reverse complement strand
GAGCGCCTTGAGGCGGGCGCGCCAGAACGGCGAGAACGGGGCGACGGCGTCGACCACCTGCGTGCGCACCGCCGACGCGCGCTGCCAGGAGAGCTGCTTGTCCGACCGACGGTCCCAGGAGGCCATGGCGCGCACTCTAGGAGAGCGGTCGGCACGGCCGGCGGGGCCTCGCGGGCGCCGCCCTGCGCGACCTCTGCCAGGCTGCCGGCATGAGCCGATGGACCGCGTCCGACGTCCCCGACCAGAGCGGCCGGACGGCCCTGGTCACCGGTGCCAACTCCGGGCTGGGGCTGCACACCTCGATCGGGCTGGCCCGCCGGGGCGCGCGCGTCCTGATGGCCTGTCGCGACGCCGGACGCGCCGAGGCCGCGCTGGCGCGCGTGCGGGCCGAGGTGCCGGGTGCCACCGCCGAGCTGGTCACCCTCGACCTGGCCTCGCTGGCCTCCGTCGAGGCCGCCGCGGACGAGGTCGCGTCCCGCCCCTCGACCTGCTGGTCGACAACGCCGGCGTCATGGCGCCCCCGCGCACGTCGACCGCCGACGGCTTCGAGCTGCAGCTCGGCACCAACCACCTCGGTCACTTCGCCCTGACCGGGCGCCTGCTGCCCCTGCTGCTGGCCGCCCCCGCACCGCGCGTGGTCGTCGTGTCCAGCGGCGCCCACCGGATCGGCAGGATCGCCGTCGACGACCTGCAGTCCGAGCGGTCGTACTCCCCGCTGGGGCGCGTACGGCCAGAGCAAGCTGGCCAACCTGCTGTTCGCCCGCGAGCTCGAGCTGCACTCGGCGTCGACCCCGCTGCTGATCGCCGCGGCCCACCCGGGCTACGCCGCCACGCACCTGCAGAGCGGCCAGGGCTCGTTCGTGCTGGAGGCCCTCATGAAGGTCGGCAACGCCGTCGTGGCGCAGTCCGACGCCGCCGGCGCCCTCCCCCAGCTGTACGCCTCGACCATGCCCGACGTCGGGCGCGGCGACTACTGGGGCCCGGCGCTGGCCGAGGTCCGCGGCGCGCCCAAGCGGGTCGGCCGGGCCAAGGCCGCCCAGGACGACGCCGCCGCACGCCGCCTCTGGGACGGGTCCGAGCGCCTGACCGGCGTCACCTACCGCTTCTGACCCCCCGCCCCCCCGTCCCCCTGCTCCCGGCCGACGGTCCACGTCTTCTTGCGGCGCACGACGGCGATCGGCCGCACGCGGACGTGGATCACGGCCCCGCCGACGGCGGCAACGGCGGGCCGGGAGTCGGGGTCGGGCCCGGGCGGCCGGGCCATCGGGATCCGGACGCGCGGCGGCCCGGCTCCTCGAGAGGGGCCGGGCCGTCGGACGTGCGGGAGGGTCTAGCCCTTGCGCTTCCTGATCTCCTCGGTCAGCGCGGGGACCACGGTGAACAGGTCACCGACGAGGCCGAAGTCGGCCAGCTCGAAGATCGGCGCCTCGGGGTCCTTGTTGATCGCGACGATCGTCTTGCTGGTCTGCATGCCGGCGCGGTGCTGGATCGCGCCGGAGATGCCGGCCGCGATGTAGAGCTGCGGCGACACCGTGCGGCCGGTCTGGCCGACCTGGTTCTGGTGCGGGTACCAGCCGGCGTCGGTCGCGGCGCGCGAGGCGCCGACGGCCGCACCGAGCGAGTCGGCGAGCGACTCGATGATGCCGAAGCCCTCGGCCGCACCGACACCGCGACCGCCGGAGACCACGATCGAGGCGTCACCCAGGTCGGGGCGTCCGCCCTTGTCCTCGACGACGGTCTCGACGATGCGCGCGCCCTTGTCTGCGTCGGAGAAGGTCGCGGTGACCTGCTCCACGGTGCCGGCGGCGGGCGCCTCGGACGGGGCGGTGGAGTTGGCGCGGACCGTGATGATCGGAGTGCCGGTCGCGACCTTGGAGGAGACGACGACGCTGCCACCGAAGATCGGCTGCTCGGCGGTCAGGTCGGCCGTGACGCCGACGGCGTCGGTGATCAGGCCGCTGCCGGTCTTGACGGCCAGGCGGGCCGCGATCTCCTTGCCCTCCACGTTGGAGGCCAGCAGCACCGCGGCGGGCGCCTTGTCGGCGACGAGCTGCGCGAGCACGGCCGCCTTCGGACCGACGAGGAAGCCGGCGAGCTCCTCGGCCTCCGAGACGTAGACCTTCTCGGCGCCGTAGGCGGCGACCTTCTCGGCCGCAGCGGACGCGCCCTTGCCGAGCACCACCGCGGACGGCGTGCCGAGCTCGCGGGCGAGCGTGAGCAGCTCGTAGGAGACCTTCTTGGGGGTTCCGTCGACGTGGTCGACGAGGACCAGGACCTCAGCCATGTGTCTTCTCAGCCCTTCTCAGACGAACTTCTGCGACGCGAGGAACTCGGCGATCTTGACGCCGCCATCACCCTCGTCCTTGACGACCTGACCCGCCTGGCGCGGCGGCTTGTTGCTGAACGACGCGACCTGCGAGGGCGCGGCGGCCAGGCCGACCTGCGCGGCGTCGATGCCGGCGTCGGCGATCGTCAGCGTGGTCAGCGGCTTCTTCTTCGCGGCCATGATCCCCTTGAACGAGGGGTAGCGCGGCTCGTTGATCTTCTCGACGACCGACACCAGGGCCGGGGTCGAGGCCTCGACGACGTCGTAGCCGTTCTCGGTCTGGCGCTCGATGCGGACCGTCCCGCCCTCCGCGGTGACCTTGCGGGCCCCCGACAGCTGCGGGCGGCCGGTGCGCTCGGCGAGCAGCGCCGGCATGATCGCCATGCGGCTGTCGGTGGCCTCGGAGCCGGCCAGGACGAGGTCGTACTCCAGCGTCTCGAGCGCCTTGGCCAGCGCGTACGAGGTCTGCACCGCGTCGCTGCCCTCCAGGGCCGGGTCGACCAGGTGGACGGCCTTG
>JAOPVV010000211.1 GCA_025966005.1 Frankiales bacterium | reverse complement strand
GACGACCGACGGGCGGCGCCCGGCTCGGGCCTGAGCCGGCCGGCGGCGTCAGGCCTTGGCGTAGCCGGCGATGTCCGGCGAGAAGTCGAACGCCACGCAGGCCTGGTCCCCGACCACCCAGGCGTCGTGTCCAGGCTCGCAGACGAAGAACTCGCCCGGCTCGAGGTCCACCTCGGTGCCGTCGTCCATCCGCACGTGCAGGTGACCGGACTCGATGTACCCGTTGTGCAGCACCTCGCAGCTCGTCGTGCCGACGATCGGGCCGACCGACTCCGACCACCGCCAGCCGGGCCCGAAGTGGGCGCGGCCGAAGACGGCCCCTCCGATGGTGCAGATCTCCAGGTGCCCCCGGGGGAACTCCCTGCGCTCGTCGGCGCGGTCCAGGCTCTTGTGCTCGATCATCGCGACCATGGCGACCACCTCCAGGTCCCACAGGCTGCTCCGATCGCGGGTCGGCGGCAAGACCTAGGGTCGTCCTCGTGAAGAACCTGACGCGCGACGAGGCGCGAGCGCGCGCAGACCTGCTCGAGATCGCGTCGTACGACGTGGTGCTGGACCTGCGCGGCGACGACGCCGGCTTCGGGACGGAGAGCGTGGTGCGGTTCGCGTGCCGCGAGCCGGGGGCGACCACGTTCATCGAGCTGGAGGGCGAGCTGATCAGCGCCGAGCTCAACGGCGTGCCTCTCGCCGGGCTCGAGGGCAACCGGCTGATGCTGCCCGACGTCGCGGCCGACAACGTGCTGGTCGTGAGCGCGCGCTGCGCGTACAGCCGGACGGGGGAGGGGCTGCACCGGTTCGTCGACCCGGTCGACGGGCTCGTCTACCTGTGGGCGATGAGCTTCCTCGACGACGCGCAGCGGATCTTCGCCTGCTTCGACCAGCCCGACCTCAAGGCCACGATCACGCTGGTCGTCCAGGCGGCGCCGGGCACGACGGTGGTGGCCAACGCGCGCGGCAGCCGGGACGGCGACCGCTGGGCGTTCGTGCCGACGGAGCGCATGAGCACGTACGCGTTCACGGTCGCCGCCGGGCCGTGGCACTCGCTGCACCGCGAGTCGGGCGGCCGCACCCTCGGGCTGCACTGCCGGGCGTCGCTCGCGCCGCACCTGGACGTCGACGCCGACGAGCTGTTCGAGGTCACCGACCAGTGCTTCGGGCTGCAGGAGCAGCTGTTCGGCCGGCCGTACCCGTGGGGCGACACCTACGACCAGCTCTTCGTGCCGGAGTTCAACCACGGCGCGATGGAGAACCCGGGCGCGGTGACCTTCACCGAGGACTTCGTCTTCCGCTCCCGGGTGACCGACGATCAGCGCCGCAAGCGGGCGATGGTCGTCGCGCACGAGATGGCGCACATGTGGTTCGGCGACCTCGTGACCATGCGGTGGTGGGACGACCTGTGGCTCAACGAGTCGTTCGCCGAGCTGCTGGGCTTCCTCACCGTGGACAGGGCGACCCGGCACGAGGACACCTGGGTCGACTTCACCGCGACCCGCAAGGCGTGGGGCTACCGGGCGGACCAGCTGCCGAGCACGCACCCGGTGCAGGGCGACGTCGCCGACAACCGCAGCGCGCTGCTGAACTTCGACGGGATCAGTTACGCCAAGGGCGCTTCGGTCCTCCGGCAGCTCATGGCGACCGTCACCGAGGAGGCCTTCTTCGTGGGGGTGCGCGCCTACCTGTCGCGGCACGCCTTCGCCAACACGTCGTTCGCGGACCTGCTGGCGGAGCTCGAGACCGCCAGCGGGCGCGACCTGCAGGAGTGGTCGGCGTCGTGGCTGCAGACCTCCGGCGTCAGCACGCTGCGCGTCGTGGACGGTGCGGTGGTGTCGGACGGCCGGCGTCCGCACCGCATCGGCGTCGGGCTGTACGACCGGGTCGGGGACGAGATCGTGCTGCGCGACCGGCTCGACGTCGAGCTCGTCGACCGGGCTGCGGTCGACACCGACGCCGACCTCGTGCTCCCCAACGACGGCGACCTGACCTTCGCCAAGCTGCGCTTCAGCGACCGGTCGCTGGCCACCGTGCTCCGCGACCTGCGCCGGGTCGTCGACCCGCTGGCGCGGGCGCTGTGCTGGGCGGCGCTCTGGGACGCCTGCCGCGACGCCGACCTGTCCGCCGCCGACTTCGTCGAGGCGGTGCTGGCCAACGTCGACGGTGAGGACGACCCGTCGGTCGTCGCCTCGCTGCTGTCGCAGGCGGCGATCGCGGCCACGCTGTTCAGGGCAGACGGGGCGGCGCTGCGGTCACGGCTCGCCGAGGCCTCGTGGTGCGCGACGGTCCCGGCCGGCAGCGACCTGCAGCTGGTCCGGGTACGGGCCGTCGCCCAGGTCGCCGGACCCGACCAGGCCGCCCGGCTCGAGGCGCTCCTCGACGGCACCGACGTCCACGACGGTCTCGCGGTCGACACCGATCTGCGCTGGCTGCTGGTGCAGTCGCTGGCCCGGCTCGGGCGGATCGAGGAGCGGGCCGTCGACGCCGAGCTGGCGCGGGACACGACGGCGGCCGGCATCCGCAGCTCGCTCACCGCCCGGGCCGCCCTGCCCGTCGAGGCCGTCAAGCAGCGGTCGTGGGCGGCAGCCACCGGCGACCTGTCGCTGTCCAACCACGAGGCGCACGCGCTGGCCGCCGGCTTCTGGCAGCACGGCCAGGACGAGCTGCTCGCGCCGTACGTCGACCGGTACGTCGAGGCCCTGCCCGGGCTCTGGGCGACCCGGTCGCCCGAGGTCGTCGGCCGCCTGACCGAGCTGCTGTTCCCGTCGACGCTGGTGCGCCAGGACGTCCTCGACCGCACCGAGGTGCTGCTCGGTGCCGAGCACCCGGCCGGGTTGCGCCGGCTCGTCGCCGAGCAGCGCGACGACCTGCGCCGGGCGCTGCAGGCACGTGGCCTTCGCTGACGGTGTCGTCGTCGTCGGGGTCGACGGCGACGACACGCTCTGGCGCTGCCAGGACGCGTTCGATGACGCCGAGATCGAGGTCGCCCGGCTCCTGGCCGACGTCGCCCCGCTCGAGGAGGTGATGGACGCCCTGGCCCGCACCGAGCGGGCCAACCTCGGGACGTACGGGTTCGGCGTCAAGGCCTGGACGCTCAACGTGCTCGAGACCGTCGAGCAGTACGGGGTCTCGCTCGTGCCGCAGGTGCTGGCGCTCGGCAAGGGCCTGCTGACCGGACCGGTCGAGGTGCTGCCCGGTGCCCGCGAGGCCGTCGAGGCCCTGGGCCGCACGCACCGGGTGGTGCTGGTGACCAAGGGCGACCTGGTCGACCAGCAGCGCAAGCTGCGGGCGTCGGGGCTGCTCGACTGCTTCAGCCACGTCGAGATCGTCTCGGACAAGACCCCCGCCCAGTACACCGAGCTGCTGCGCTTCCTCGACATCACCCCCGCGCAGTTCCTCATGGTCGGCAACAGCGAGGTGTCGGATGTCCACCCGGTGCTCGAGCTGGGCGGCTGGGCGGTGCACGTGCCGTACCGGACGACCTGGGTGCTCGAGCGCTCCGCCGGCCCGGTCGTGCACGACCGCCACCTCGCCGTCGCGTCGCTGTCCGAGGTCCCCGAGCTGCTGGGTGCTGGGTGGCTGTAGCTCGTTGGCTGTCTGGCCGGGCCCGCTCGCGTGCTGACGCAACCGGTCCGCTGCCTCGCAGCGGACAGGTCGCTCGTCCGCAGGGCCTGTCACTCGCGGCGCCGGGGTCGGTCGTGGGCGGCTCTCCTGCTGTGATGCCTCCACCCCGACACGGCCTTCGCCGCGATCGCGGCGGTGTCGCGCCGGTCGAAGGTCGGGCTCAGACACGTCGCCTCGGTCGTCGCCGAGCCGGCGATGCCGGCGCCGACCTGGTCAATGGACGATGTCCACCTCGCGAGAGACGGGTCGTCAGCGGGCGTCGTCGCGGTCGTCGCGGTCGTTGCCGGTGAGCCAGGTCCACTGGGTGGTGTGGTGTTCGCTGGTGGGGAGCCAGGGGGGTGTGTCGTTGTGGTGGTGTTCGAGCTGGCCGCGGTCGAGTCGGTCGAGTCGGTCGAGCTGGTCGAGCTGGTCGGGGTCGGGCAGGCTGGCCGGGCCGGTGCCGGTCTCGTGGTCGGTGTCGATGCCGGGGGTGTTGATGTGTGGTGGGGGGTGTGGATGAGCTGGC
>JAOPVV010000208.1 GCA_025966005.1 Frankiales bacterium | reverse complement strand
GCGCCTGGCCACCGGCAAGGCCGCCGCAGCGGCCGCGGCGCCCGCCGGCGACCCCGGCGTCGTGCGCGCCGGCGAGCTGACGATCGACGAGGGCACCTACACCTGCCGCCTGCGCGGCCGGGCGCTCGACCTGACGTTCAAGGAGTTCGAGCTGCTGAAGTACCTCGCGCAGCACCCGGGCCGCGTCTTCACCCGCGCCCAGCTGCTGCAGGAGGTCTGGGGCTACGACTACTACGGGGGCACCCGCACCGTCGACGTCCACGTCCGGCGGCTGCGCGCCAAGCTCGGGGCCGAGCACGAGCAGCTCATCGGGACCGTGCGCCACGTCGGCTACAAGTTCGTCACGCCGCCGATCTCGGCGCTGGCCGAGGACGAGGCACCGGTGCCGAGCCAGGTCGTCGCGCTGTAGCTGCTACAAGGCGTCGTCGTGCGCGAGCGAGCTCGACAGCCACCTGGGCGAGCAGGTCGTGCGCCTTCTGCTCCACGCCGGCGACGGCGTCGGTCCCGGCGACCCACCGCAGCGGCGGAGGACCGGAGTCGACCAGTCCGACCAGCGCCCGGGCGAGCTTGGCGGGGTCGCCGCCCTGCGTGCCGTCCATGCCGTTCCAGGCGGCGATGGTCTCCCGCGTGGTGTCGGCGTAGTCGTCGATGGGCGGCTCGGCGTAGCGGGTGGAGCCGGGGGTGAGCAGCCCGGTGCGCAAGAAGCCGGGCTCCACGACCGTCATGCCGATGCCGAACGGCGCGAGCTCGGAGGCGACGCTCTCGCCCCATCCCTCGATGCCGAACTTGGCTGCCGCGTAGGCCGACACGAACGGCTGACCGATCAGGCCGGCGCTGGAGCTGATGGTCACGACGTGGCCGGACCGCTGCGCGCGCATCCCGGGGAGCACGGCGCGCGTGACGGCCAGGGGTCCGAACAGGCCGGTCTCGAGCTGCGCGCGGAAGTCCTCCGGTCGGATCTCCTCGAAGAACCCGGCCACGAAGTCGGCCGCGCTGTTGACCAGGACGTCGATGCCTCCCCACGTCGAGACGGCCCGGTCGACGGCCGCCTGGATGCTCACCGGGTCCGTGATGTCCAGGGACAGGACGAGCAGGTCCTCGCGCTCGCCGAGCGCCGCCCGGACCGCGTCGGGGTTGCGGCCGGTACCCACGACCCGGTGCCCGGCAGCCAGCGCGGCCCGGGCGATGTCGGCACCGAGCCCCCGGCCGGCGCCGGTGACGAGCCAGGTCCTCTTGTCCCCCATGTCGGAGCTCCTCACGTCTCGCGCAGGTCTGTCCTGCCGCGGCGCCGGCAGGACTGCCGGGCGCTGGACAGCACCGAACACCCGTCGGAACGCCCGGGGGAGAGCCTGCTGGGAGGGGTACCGGCAGGGACCCCCACCGCCGGCCCGCCAGGCCTACCGTGCTGCTCGTGGACGAGCAACGGGAGCAGCTCCGGGACTTCCTCACGTCCCGACGGGCGCGGCTCACCCCGCAGCAGGTGGGTCTCCCGCGGTACGGCGGCAGCGCCCGGCGGGTGCCCGGGCTGCGCCGGTCCGAGCTCGCGACGCTGGCCGGAATGAGCGTCGAGCGGCCGACCGAGCTCGAGCGGGGCAACGCCACCGGCGCCTCGGACGGGGTCCTCACGGCTCTCGCGCGCTGCAGCTCGACGGGGCCGAGACCGCCCACCTGTTCGACCTGGCCCGTGGCGCCCGCGATGCCACCGGCGCCCCCCGCCGGCCCGCCCGCGGGCGGGTGCGGCCGGGGGTCCAGCAGCTCCTGGACGCGATGACCGGTGTCCCCGCGTTCGTGCAGGACGGACGGCTCGACGTGCTGGCCGCCAACGCCTTCGCCCGGGCGCTCTACGCCGACCTGTTCGAGCAGACCGGACCCTCGGACGGACGCGGCCCGGCGCGGCTGCCCAACCACGCTCGCTAACGTTCCTCGACCCGCGCGCGGTCGACCTCTACGCGGGGGTCCGGCTGCTACCGGAGGGTGAAGACCCGGCCCAGGCCGGTCAGGCAGAGCAGCCGCAGCACCCGCGGCGTGCAGCCGGCGAGCACCAGCTCGCCGCCGTAGCGCGCCGTGGTGCGGTGCGCCTCGAGCAGGGCCGCCAGCGCCGCGGCGTCGACGAACGCGCACTGCGACAGGTCGAGCACCAGTCGGGCCGGGTGCCCGGCGAGCAGCTCCTGCAGCGAGGCGCAGAAGCGCGGGAGGGCCCGGGCGTCGAGGTCGCCCTCGACGGCGAGCTGGGCCAGCGGCTCGTTCAGGACGGCGGTCATGCGGACTCCCCGGGTCAGGTGACGGTGCCAGGGTCACCGCGCCACGTGGCGATCGCGGCGCCGGCCGGTGACAGTCCCGTGACGACGCTCGCGGGCCGCCCGTCCGTCACAGGACTGTCGTACGAGCGACCCCGCTCCGTCGCACCGCGCGGAAACGATCCCCGCCGTGTTCACCCTCTGGCTCGACGCTCCGGCGAAGGGCGCTGCGCGCCTCCGCCTGCAGGGGCACCTCGACGAGGACGCCGCCCTCGAGCTGCTCCACCGCGCAGCGACCGTCGTCCGCTGCGGCTGCTCCCGTCTCGTGCTCGACCTCGACGGGGTCACCTCCTACGACGACGACGCGACGTACGCGATCGTCGGCTGCGCGCGGCTGGCCCGCTGGCTGCCGGAGGGCGTCGCCGTCGTCGCCGAGGTCGGCACCGCCCGCGCGCTGGCGGAGCGGGCCGGTGTCGGCGCCCGCCAGCCCGGCCCGCTGCTGACACACTGAGCCCGTGCCCCGCCTGCTGATCGTCGAGGACGACGACCGGATCCGGCTGTCGCTGCGCCTGGCCCTCGAGGACGAGGGCTACACGGTGCGCGACGTGCCGACCGCCGAGGAGGGGCTGGCCGAGCACCGGGCCGACCCCGCCGACCTGGTGCTCGTCGACCTGATGCTCCCGGGCATGGACGGCTTCGACTGCATCCGCGCGCTGCGCCGCCTGGGCGACGTCCCGATCGTGGTGGTCTCGGCGCGCGACGACACGCACGACGTGGTGGCCGCCCTCGAGGCCGGCGCCGACGACTACGTCGTCAAGCCGGTGGCCGTGAAGGAGCTGTCGGCCCGCCTGCGGGCGCTGCGCCGACGGGCCAGCGGCAGTGGGGAGGGCGAGCCGAAGGCCCTGCGATTCGGGCTGATCGAGCTGCGTCCGGAAGCCGGCGAGGTCCTGCTCGACGACGTGCAGGTGCACCTGACCCGCACCGAGTTCCGGCTGCTGTGCGAGCTGGCCGACCAGAAGGGCCGGGTGCTGTCGCGCCAGCAGCTGCTCGACCGGGTCTGGGGCTACGACGTCTACGGCGACGAGCGGCTGGTCGACGTCCACGTCGGGCGGCTGCGGCGCAAGGTCGAGCCCGACCCGGCCAACCCGGTCCACGTCGTCACCGTCCGGGGGCTCGGCTACAAGCTGGCCCCGTGAGGCCGGCACCGTGAGGCGCCCGCGCCCGCTCGGGCTGCGCACCCGCATCACCGCCGTCTTCGCCCTCGGCGCGCTGGCCCTGTCGGCCTCGCTGGCGGTCACGACGTACGAGCTGACCCGCCAGTCGCTGCTCGGCGAGCGCGAGCGGGCCGCGGTGCGGGCCGCCTACTTCGACGCCGACCGGGTGCGGCAGGGGCTCGGCGCCGATGACCCGGACATCGCCCAGGTGCTCCAGAACGTCGACACCGGTGAGCAG
Source organism: Frankiales bacterium (assembly GCA_025966005.1). Lineage (GTDB taxonomy): Bacteria > Actinomycetota > Actinomycetes > Mycobacteriales > SCTD01 > SCTD01. Next base: position 1,099 of record JAOPVV010000208.1, on the reverse strand, counting down.
CGGCGTCCGCTGGTGCGCCGCGACGGCACCTGGTTCTCCCGCAGCGCCGACGACGCGATCACCAGCGCCGTCCCGCCGGCGCTGCGCGAGATGGTGGAGTCCGGCCGGCCGGGGGCCCAGCGGGTGGCGCTGCGGGAGGACCCGGCGCTGGTCGTCGGCCTGCCGCTCGGCGAGGGCACGACGTTCTACGAGGTCACCAACCTCGGCGAGCTCAGCCGGACGCTGCGGCTGCTCGCGACCGTCCTGGCGCTGGCGGCGCTCGTGACCACCCTGGCCGGCGCCGGCGTCGGGTGGTGGGCCAGCCGGCGCGTGCTGCGCCCGCTCGGCGAGGTCGCCGGGGCCGCCGGCGCCATCGCGTCCGGCGACTTCCGGGCGCGGCTGGCCCGCGACCGCGACCCCGACCTCGACGCGCTGGCCGTCGCGTTCAACGCGATGGTCGACGAGGTGTCGGCCCGCTCGGAGGCCGACCGGCGCTTCGCGGCGGACGTCAGCCACGAGCTGCGCTCGCCGCTGCAGACCCTGAGCGCCGCGACGAGCGTCCTGGACCGGCGGCGCGACGCCCTCGACCCGCGGACCGCCGCGGCGGTCGGCCTGCTGTCGGCGGAGGTGGCCCGCTTCGAGCAGTTGGTCGCCGACCTGCTCGAGCTGGCCAAGAGCGACCGGCCGGCCGAGCGCCGGCCCTGCGACGTCGTCGCGCTCACGACGCGGGTGCTCGGCGGGCGGGCCGGTCTGCTCGAGGTCGAGGGTCCGGCGCAGGTCCTGGACGTCGACCCGCGCCGGTTCGAGCAGGTCCTGGCCAACCTGCTGGACAACGCCGACCGGCACGGCGGCGGGGTGGTCCGCGTCGGGCTCTGCGTGCAGGACGACCGGGTCGAGGTCGAGGTCGACGACGAGGGACCCGGTGTGCCGCCCGAGGAGCGCGAGCTGGTCTTCGACCGCTTCGCCCGCGGTCGCGCGGCCAGCGCCCGGGGAGGGAGCGACGGCACCGGTCTGGGCCTGTCGCTGGTCGCCCGGCACGTCCTGGCGCACCGCGGCACCGTCGAGGTGCTCGACCGCCCGGGCGGCGGGGCGCGCTTCCGGGTCGTGCTGCCGGGAGAGC
>JAOPVV010000216.1 GCA_025966005.1 Frankiales bacterium | reverse complement strand
CGGGAGGCCCTGCCCGAGCAGGTCTGAGCCGGGGGGCGCCCGCCCTCGGTAGAGTGATCGCCATGGGTCTCGTCGTGCAGAAGTACGGCGGCTCCTCGGTCAGCGACGCCGAGCGCATCAAGCGGGTCGCCGAGCGGATCGTCGCGACGAAGAAGGCGGGCCACGACGTCTGCGTCGTGGTCAGCGCCATGGGCGACACGACCGACGAGCTGCTCGACCTCGCCCAGCAGGTGTCGCCGCTGCCGCCCGGCCGCGAGCTCGACATGCTGCTCACCGCGGGCGAGCGCATCTCGATGGCCCTGCTGGCCATGGCGATCCAGAACCTCGGGGCCAGCGCGCGCTCGTTCACCGGCAGCCAGGCCGGCGTCATCACCGACTCGGTCCACGGCAAGGCGCGCATCATCGACGTCACGCCCGGGCGCATCTCGGAGGCGCTCGGCGCCGGCCACATCGCGATCGTCGCCGGCTGCCAGGGCGTCAGCCAGGACAGCAAGGACATCACCACGCTCGGCCGCGGCGGCTCCGACACGACCGCCGTCGCCCTGGCCGCGGCGCTCGGCGCCGAGGTCTGCGAGATCTACACCGACGTCGACGGCGTCTACTCGGCCGACCCGCGCATCGTCCCGAACGCCCGGCACCTGCCGACCGTGTCGTACGAGGAGATGCTCGAGCTCGCCGCGTCCGGCGCCAAGATCCTGCACCTGCGGTGCGTCGAGTACGCCCGCCGCTACGGCGTGCCGCTGGTCGTGCGCTCGTCGTTCTCGAACAAGCCCGGCACGTTGATCACAGGAGACGCATCCGTGGAGCAGGCCATCATCAGCGGGGTCGCGCACGACCTCTCCGAGGCGCGGGTGACCGTCGTCGGCGTGCCCGACAAGCCGGGCGAGGCGGCCGCCATCTTCCGCGCGGTGGCCGACGCCGAGGTCAACATCGACATGATCGTCCAGAACGTGTCCGGCGCGACCGACCGCACCGACATCTCCTTCACGCTGCCCAAGAGCGACCTGCCGACGGCCATGAAGAAGCTGGCGGAGCTGCAGTCGGCCGTCGGCTTCGAGTCGCTGCTCTCGGACGAGCACATCGGCAAGGTGTCGCTGGTCGGCGCCGGCATGAAGTCGCACCCGGGCGTCACCGCGACCTTCTTCGAGGCGCTCGCCGGCACCGGCATCAACGCCGAGGCCATCAGCACCTCCGAGATCCGCATCTCGGTGGTCTGCCGGGACACCGACGTGCCGAGCGCGGTCCGGGCGGTGCACGACGCGTTCGAGCTCGGCGCGGCCGACGGCGAGGGCGCCACCGTCTACGGCGGGACCGGGCGATGACCACGCTCGCGGTGGTCGGCGCCACCGGTCAGGTCGGGGCCGTCATGCTGCGCCTGCTCGTCGAGCGGGGGCTCCCGCTCGAGGGGCTGCGGCTGTTCTCCTCCGCGCGCTCCGCCGGCAGCGTGCTCACCGTCGCGGGTCGCGACATCGTCGTCGAGGACGCCGACACCGCCGACCCGTCCGGCATCGACGTCGCGCTGTTCTCCGCCGGTGGCGGCACGTCGAAGCGGCTCGCCCCGGTGTTCGCCGCAGCCGGCGCGACCGTCGTGGACAACTCGAGCGCCTGGCGCATGGACCCCGACGTCCCGCTGGTCGTCAGCGAGGTGAACCCCGAGGCGCTGCAAGCGATCCCGAAGGGGATCGTCGCCAACCCGAACTGCACCACGATGGCCGCGATGCCGGTGCTCAAGCCGCTGCACGCCGCGGCCGGGCTCGTCCGCGTCATCGCCAGCACCTACCAGGCGGTGAGCGGCAGCGGGCTGGCCGGCGTCGAGGAGCTCGACGGCCAGGTGCGCAAGACCGCCGACCGGGCGACCGCGCTGGTCCACGACGGCAGCGCGGTGGAGTTCCCCGCGCCGGTGAAGTACGTCGCGCCGATCGCGTTCAACGTCCTGCCGATGGCGGGCTCGGTCGTCGACGACGGCTCGTTCGAGACCGACGAGGAGCAGAAGCTCCGCAACGAGAGCCGCAAGATCCTCGGCATCCCCGACCTCCGTGTCTCCGGCACCTGCGTGCGGGTGCCGGTCTTCACCGGCCACTCGCTCTCGCTCAACGTCGAGTTCGCCCGCGCCATCACGGTGGCCGAGGCGACGGCGCTGCTCGAGGGCGCCCCCGGCGTCGAGCTGCGCGACGTGCCGACCCCGCTCGCGGCCGCCGGCGCCGACCCGTCGCTGGTCGGCCGCCTGCGCCAGGACGGCGAGAACGGCCTGGCGCTGTTCGTCAGCAGCGACAACCTGCGCAAGGGCGCCGCCCTGAACGCGGTGCAGATCGCCGAGCTGCTGATCGCGCGCGGATGACCGACGCCACGCAGGCGATGCCCGCGGGCGGAGCCGGGCCCGTGGTCATCGCCGACCGCTACCGGCTCGTCCAGCTCATCGGCCGCGGCGGTACCGCCGAGGTCTGGCGGGCCGAGGACGACGCCCTGGGTCGCAGCGTCGCGCTGAAGCTCGTCACCATCCCGACCGACGACAGTTCGGCGCGCGCGGGGGAGGAGGCCCGGCTGCTGGCCAAGCTCTCCCACCCCGGCCTCGTCCCGGTCTACGACGCCGGCACCGACGCGCGCGACCGGCCCTGGGTCGTGATGGAGCTCGTCGAGGGCGAGACCCTCTCCGACACGATCAAGCGCGGCCCGATCGCGTCGCCTCGCACCGCCGACATCGCACGCTCGGTCGCCGACGCGCTGGCCTACGTCCACGCGCAGGGGCTCGTGCACAGGGACGTGAAGCCCGGCAACGTGCTGATGGGCAGGGACGGCAGGGTCCGGCTCACCGACTTCGGCATCGCCCGCCTGGTCGACGCCGCCCGCGTCACCTCCACCGGGATGATGGTCGGCACCGCGTCCTACCTCGCGCCCGAGCAGGTCGCGGGCGAGCCCGTGGGCCCGCCCGCGGACGTCTACGCGCTCGGCCTGGTGCTGCTCGAGTGCCTCACGGGTCAGCGCGAGTACGCCGGCTCGACCGTCGAGGTCGCGCTCGCCCGGCTGCAGCGGCAGCCGTCCGTCCCGCGCGACCTGCCCGACGGCTGGCCGGGGCTGCTGACCGCCATGACCTCGCGCGACCCGATCGCCCGGCCGACCCCCGGCGAGGCCGCCGAGGAGCTCGGCCGGATCGCCGCCGGCGGACAGGCCACCACCGTCCTGCGAACCCGCGCGGCCCCCGTGGCCGACCGCACCACGGTGCTGCCCCGCACCCGCGTCGCGCCCGCCCCGGTCGTCGCGCCGCGCCCGGTTGCCGTCGCCCCACGGCGTCGTGCGGTGTGGCCGTACGCCCTGCTGCTGCTCGCGCTGGTCGCGGCCGGCATCGGCGGCGTGCTGTACGCCCAGTCGCAGGGCGGCACCACCGGCCCGCTGCCGACGATCAGCCCCGACCTCCCGCCCGAGCTGCGCGAGCCGCTGCAGCGCCTGAAGGACGCGGTCGACTCGTGAGGCGCCTGCTGCTCGTCCCCGTCCTGGCACTCACGCTGTCGGCGTGCGCCGCCGACCCGGAGGCCACCCTGCGCGGCGACGTCGAGGACGTCATCGCGGCCGCGAACAGCAACGACGCCGCGGCGATGACCAGCGCCGTCGACGACCTGGTCGGCACGATCTCCGAGCAGCGCGCACAGGGCGACCTGGGTCAGGCCCGGGCCGCCGAGCTCCGAGAGCTGGCGCTCGCGGTCAAGGCGGCCGCCGGGGCGCTCGACGCGGAGCCGTCGCCCTCGCCGGAGCCGTCCCCGTCCGAGGAGCCGTCGCCCTCGCCCTCGCCGTCCCCCTCGCCGGAGCCGGAGCCGTCGCCGTCCGAGGAGCCCTCGCCCTCGCCCTCGGAGCAGGAGCCCGAGGAGGAGCCCTCCGAGGAGCCGGAGGAGAGCGACGACCCGATCATCGACAACCCGCTCTCGCCGTCCCCGACGCCCGCCGCGGTGCAGTCCTCGCCGGCCGCGCAGGCCTCACCGGCGGCGCAGGCCTCACCGGCGACCATGACCTCTGCGGCGCCCTCGCCCGGCCCCTCCTAGCGGGCGGCGGCCTCGCCGGCGGCGTTGCGTCCTGCGGTGGGCCTGGCACCTGCACGCTCAGCCCGCAGGACGCACGGCACGGTCAGGCGGGGGCGGGCAGCCCGAGGCGGGTCGCGACGAACTCCAGCTCGGCCCGCATCTGGCGGACCCGCTCGTCGACGACGAGCGAGCCGTGGCCGGCGTCGAAGCGGTAGACCTCGACGTCCGTGCCGGCCGCCGCCGCCGCGGCGAGCCAGTTCTCGATCTGGCGGATCGGGCAGCGCGGGTCGTTGGCCCCGGCCAGCACCAGCACGGGGGCGCGGACGGCGTCGACGTAGGTCAGGGGCGAGCAGCGCGCGTACAGCTCGGGCACCTCGGCCGGTGAGCCGCCGAACAGCGACCGGTCGAAGGCCCGCAGCGGCTCCATCTCGTCCTCGTACGCCGCGAGGTAGTCCGCGACGGGCACGGCAGCCACCCCGGCGACCCACAGGTCGGGCTGCACGCCGAGGCCGAGCAGGGTCAGGTAGCCGCCCCACGACCCGCCCGTCAGGGCGATCCGCCGGGGGTCGGCCAGCCCGGTCTCGACGGCCCAGGCCCGCACCGCCGCGAGGTCCTCGAGCTCGGTGAGCCCGGGGCGTCCGGTCAGCGCGTCGCGCCACGCCGAGCCGTAGCCGGTCGAGCCGCGGTAGTTCACCGAGACGACGGCACAGCCGAGGTCGACGTAGGCGGCCCGGTCGGCCGCGAAGCTGTCGCTGTCGTGCCAGGTGGGCCCTCCGTGGACGAGGAAGACCGTCGGGAACGGGCCGTCGCCCTCCGGGGCGGCGACCAGGGCGTGGACGCTGCCGCCGGGCCCCTCGACGAACGCGTCGGTGACCGGCACGGACGGCGGGGCCGGCTCGCCCGGAGGGGCCAGGACCACCGAGCCGGTCGTCGAGCGGATGACGGTCGGCGAGGCCGCCGACGACCAGGAGAACTCGACCGTCCCGTCCGGGCGGGCCGTGAGGTCGCCGACGGTGCCGGCCGGCGTCTCCAGCGCGGTGATCGCGCCGTCGGGGTCGACGCCGTCGAGCGCGACGCGGTGCAGCGTCGAGCGGCCCCGGGCCTCCGCCCGGACCAGCAGCGCCGAGCCGTCGGGGTACCAGTCGGCGTCGAGGTCGCCCTCCAGCGACGACAGGTCGGGGTGCACCTCCGCGCCGGTCGCCGGGTCGACGAGGAACGGCAGCATCCGGCCGGTGCGCTCGTGCATCGCCAGCAGCCGCTCGTCGCCGTGGACGGGCGAGAAGCCGAGGGCCGCCAGGCCCAGCCCCTCGCCGTCCCACCGCTCCCAGACGACCTCGCCGTCCAGGGTCAGGACCCGCAGCGCACGGTGCCGCGAGTCGCCGTGCTCGGAGTGCTCGAGCACGACCAGGCGATCGGTGCGCGAGAGCCCGGCCAGGTCGGCGTCGTGCTCGCTGGCGTAGAGCACGGACGTGCCGTCGGGACGGACGACGTGGACGGTCGAGCCGTCGTCGGCCGAGCAGCCGACGACGACCACGCCGTTCCCGATCTCCAGGCCGGCCGGGTAGGCGGCCGGCACACCGGGGGCGGCGTCGACGTCGGGCCCGCCCGCGAACGGCTGCCGCTTCCACGTGCCGAACTCGTCGCCGTCGGTGTCGTCGAACCACCAGACCTGCTCGCCGTCGGGCGAGAGCGCGCCGTCGCTGGTGCCGTTGGCCCGGTCGGTCACCTGCCGGGTGGTGCCGGTCGCGCGGTCCCAGGCGTACAGCTCGAAGGTCCCGGTCGGGTTGCTGACGTACAGGCAGCGGTCGGGGGCGTCCTCGGCCCAGTCGGGGAGCGAGACGCGGGTGGCCCGGAAGCGCTGCTCCCAGAGGGGGGTGGTCATGCGTCCCATCCTGCCTGTCAGCGCACCCCGGCGACGCGGTCCGGGAACGACGAAGGGCACCGGCTGCTCGCCGATGCCCTCCCCGGGACTGCCGTCCGCCGAGGCGGAGGTGGTCGGGGTGACAGGATTTGAACCTGCGACCTCTGCGTCCCGAACGCAGCGCGCTACCAAGCTGCGCCACACCCCGGATCCTTGCGCCTGCGAGACTACCGGACCCCGGCGCCGCGGCGCGCGACGAGGGTCAGGACGGTCGCCTCGGGCCGGCAGCACATGCGCACCGGCAGGTACGGCGAGCTGCCCAGACCGGCGCTGACGTGCAGCCAGCCGTCCCCGTTGCGCGAGAGCCCGCGGGCCCGTGAGCGCTCCAGGTCGCAGTTGGTCGTGGCCGGACCGAGCCAGGGCAGGCGCAGCTGGCCGCCGTGCGTGTGGCCGGCCAGCACGAGGGCGTGGCCGTCGTCGGCGAAGGCCCGGAGCAGCCGGCGGGCCGGGGTGTGGGTGACGCCGAGCCCGAGCCCCTCGACCCGCCCGGCGACGTCGGCGTAGCGGTCGCGGCGCAGGTGGGCGTCGTGCGTGCCGGTCAGCACGACGTCGCGCCCGGCCAGGCACAGGACCAGGCGCTGCTGGGTCAGGTCGGTCCAGCCGGCCGCGACGAGGGCCGACGCTGCCCGCTGCCACGGCAGGTCGGGGCGTCGCCGCACCGGCCGGCCGCCGGGCAGGTAGCTCGACGGTCGCGGCAGCACGGGGCTGTAGAGGTCGTTGTTGCCCGGGACGAACACGCCCGGCGTGCCGTCGGCGGTGAGCTCCCCGAGCGTCGAGGCCAGCAGGCCGATCGCCCCTGCCGACGACAGGTGGTCGCCGGTCGAGACGACCAGGTCGGGACGCACCGCCGCCAGCCCGCGCACCCACGCGGCCCGCCGCACCTGCCGGGGGAGCAGGTGCAGGTCGGAGACGTGCAGCACCCGCAGCGGCGCGGCGCCCTCGGGCAGCACGGCGACCTCGAGCCGGCGCAGCACCGGCAGGTG
>JAOPVV010000213.1 GCA_025966005.1 Frankiales bacterium | reverse complement strand
CGCCGGCCGAGGCGATCGACCTGCTCGGCACCGCAGGCGCCCCGGTGCTCAAGCGCCTCGCGCCGGTGCTGGCCGGCCTGGCCGTGCTGCTGCTCGTCCTGCGCCGGCTGCGCCGCTGACGTGGGCCGGCGACAGCGCACCGCCCTGCTCGTCGCCGGGATCGTGTCGCTGCTCGTCGTGGTCGCCGCCGGGCTGAGCCGCGTCTCGGTGGGCGGCGCCCCGTGCGGTGACCGCGTCGCGGTCGCCGCGCTGCGGTCGCCCACCTCCGGCGACCCGGTGCGCGACGCCTGCACCCGGGCCAGCCAGGACCGGGGGTACGCCGTGCTCGCCTCGCTGATGGGGCTGGTGCTGATCAGCGGCCTGCTCAGCCGTGAGCGCCCCTGACCCCTGACCCCTGACCCCTGACCCCTGACCCCTGACCCCTAACCCCCGTCACCCCCAGGGCGTGCGTCCTGCGGACGGCGTCGCGGTGCCGCGCTCGGACCGCAGGACGCAACGGGGGGCGCGGCCTGAGCGTGGGGAACCGGGGGCGACCGGCGGGCGTTGAGGCGGTCCCCGGACAAGAGGCGCCTCCCGTGCTGCAGACCGCTCCCGCTCCCGACTCGCTGGCCGAGCTCGACCGGCAGGTGCAGACCCTGCTGGACCGGGGCGTCCCGGCCCTGGCCGGCCTGAGCGAGCAGGCCCTGCTCGACCACGTCCTCCCGCTCCGGGCCCTGCTGCCCGCGCGGGCTCCGGACGGGGTGCCGTTCGTCGTCGTCCTGACCGGCGACCTGCTGCCGCGGCACGAGGTCGCGGCGCTGCTGTCGCTGCGCGGCAAGCAGGGCTTCACCTCGATGGACGCCGAGGACCTCGCCCGGTTCGCCCCCACCGTCGAGGCGCCCGCCGCGCCGGTCTACCTCGCGACCGGACTCAGCACCGGCCGCGAGCACCTGGACCGCACGCCGGACCAGGCGCTGCCCGACATCGTCGCGGCCGGTCGGCAGCCGCTGACGCTGGACGAGGGGCTGGCGCTCGCCCTGCACCACCCCGAGCTGCTGAAGGACGCCTGCTGCTGCTCGATGCTGGGCTCCCGCTGCGGCGACCGGCGGGTGACCGCGGTGTGGCTCAGCAAGGGCCGGCCGCGGCTGGGCTGGTGCTACGCCGGGGCGCCGCACACCTGGCTCGGGTCGGGCTGGCTCACCGAGCGCCTGGCCTCACGCCAGGCCTGACCGGACGCGGGACGCCGCCGCGGTCGTCGACGGGAAGGCGAGCTCGGGCAGGTCGTCGGCGCCGAAGAAGCCGGCGTCGAGCGCGTCGTCGGCCGCGGCCAGCGCTCCGCCGACCACCGTGGCCTCGAACGCGAGGAAGAACGACGCCCCGCCCCGTCCCGTCGTCCCGCCGGCCGGGTAGACGTCGACCACGCGGCCGACCTCGACCACCAGGCCGGTCTCTTCCAGCGTCTCGCGGGCTGCCGCCAGGCGGGGGTCCTCGCCGGCGTCGACGAAACCCGCCGGCAGCGCCCACAGCCCCTTGCCGGGACCCACCCCGCGGCGCACCAGCAGCAGCCGGTGCTGCTCGTCCAGGACCACCACGCCCACCCCGACCTTGGGGTCGCGGTGGTGGACCCGCCCGCAGGCCGTGCAGACCGGGTGCCGCCCGGAGGTGTCGAGCACGCCGGCACAGGCGGTGCAGTACGTGTCACCGCCCGTTGCGCTGGAGTTCATGCGCCATCGTGCAGGGCGCGGGTCCGACGTGTCGAACTCAGCAGCACCCGCACCACGCTGAGCACCCGCACCGCCCCACCGAGGAGCCCCGTGACGCCACCGCTGGACCGCCGCACCCTGCTCAAGGCCGGCGCGGCCGCCGGCGGCCTCGTCGCCGTGGGTGCCCGCCCGGCCTCGGCGCAGGCGGCACCCGCCCAGGCGGCCACGTCGGTCTTCCGCCACGGCGTGGCGAGCGGCGACCCGCTCGGCACCGCCGTCGTGCTGTGGACCCGGGTGACGCCGTCCCGGGACGCCGCGCCCGGCAGCGGCCGGGGCGCGTCGACCACGGTGGTCTGGGAGCTCGCCGACGACCCGGCGTTCCGCGCGGTCCGCCGCACCGGCACGGTCCGCACGGCCGCGACCAGCGACCACACCGTCAAGGTCGACGTCACGGGCCTCTCGCCGTACACGCGCTACTGGTACCGCTTCCGCGCGCTCGGCGTGACCAGCCCGGTCGGACGCACCCAGACCGCCGCCGACGACGGCCGGCTCCACGCGCTGCGGCTGGCGTTCGTCAGCTGCGCCAACTGGACGGGCGGCTACTTCACCGGCTACCGCTACGTCGCCCGCCGCGACGACCTCGACCTGGTGCTGCACCTGGGCGACTACCTGTACGAGTACGGCAACGCCGAGGACCGGTACGGCCCGGCGACGCTCGTGGGGGAGCGGGAGCACGACCCGGCCACCGAGATGGTGAGCCTGTCGGACTACCGCCGCCGGCACGCGCAGTACAAGACCGACCCGGACCTGCAGGCCGCTCACGCCGCCCACCCGTGGATCGTCGTCCTCGACGACCACGAGGTCGCCAACGACACCTACGACACCGGCGCGGAGAACCACACCGAAGGTGCCGAGGGCGCCTTCGGCACCCGCAGGACGCGGGCCTACCAGGCGTACGTCGAGTGGATGCCGATCCGGCTGCCCGACCAGACCGGCGCCGTCGGGGTGCGCTTCTGGCGGCGCTTCTCCTTCGGCCCGCTCGCGGACCTGTCGGTCATCGACACCCGGCAGAACCGCAGCATCCCGCTGGACGGGGTGCAGGGGGCGCTGGTCGGCACCGACCTCGCGGGGCTCACCGACCCGTCCCGCGTGCTCATGGAGCCGGCCCAGATGGCCTGGCTGACCGACGGTCTGAGGGACGACGCCGTCCGCTGGCACCTGATCGGCAACCAGACCGTGTTCACCCGGGTGGCGCTCGGCCGCAGCACACCGCAGGCGCTCGCCCCGCTCGGCCTGGGCAGCGCCGCGTTCAACACCGACCAGTGGGACGGCTACCAGGACGACCAGCGCCAGGTGCTGCAGGCGATGGCGGCGGCCGGCGGCGACCCGGTCGTGCTGACCGGAGACATCCACTCGTCCTGGGCGAACGACTGCCCGCTCGACCCGTCCGCCTACGTGCCCGTCGGGCCGCTGAACGACTCCGTCGGCGTCGAGTTCGTCTGCCCGTCGATCACCAGCGACGGCTTCACCGAGATCCTCGGCGGGGACGAGGCGGCGCTGGCGGCCACGACCGGGCTGCAGGTGACCAACCCGCACGTCCGCTACCTCGACGGCATCGGGCACGGCTTCGCGGTGCTCGACGTGACCCCCGAGCGGGTGCAGAGCGACTTCTGGTTCGTCTCCAGCAGGGAGGACCAGGACGCGACCCTGCGCTACGCCAGCGGCTGGCAGTCCACGCGGGGGAGCCGTCAGGTCGTCGCCGCGCGAGGGCCCGTCGGCGCCCGGTCCGACCGGCCCCGCACGGCCGTCGTGAC
>JAOPVV010000205.1 GCA_025966005.1 Frankiales bacterium | reverse complement strand
GCGCGCCGCCGCCCCGACGCCGCCCGCGGCGTCCCGCAGGCGCCGGGCCACGGGCACGGACCCGGCCTCCTAGCTGGTGGGTGCCGGCTACGACGCCGCCCGGGTCGAGGCCGCCGTCCGCGAGCTGCTCATCGGCATCGGCGAGGACGTCGACCGCGAGGGTCTGCGCGAGACCCCGGCGCGCGTCGCCCGCATGTACGCCGAGGTCTTCGCCGGGCTGCACACCGACCCGGCGCAGATCGCGCTGCCGCTGTTCGACGAGCGCCACGACGAGCTCATCATCGTCAAGGACATCGCGCTGTCGAGCTTCTGCGAGCACCACCTCGTGCCCTGGAGCGGCACCGCGGCGGTCGGCTACCTGCCGGGCAAGCAGGGGCACATCACCGGGCTGTCCAAGCTGGCCCGGCTGGTCGACCTCTACGCCCAGCGGCCGTCGGTCCAGGAGCGGCTCACCGGCCAGGTGGCCGACGCCCTGGTCGAGCGGCTCGACCCCCGCGGGGTCATCGTCGTCGTCGAGGCCGAGCACCTGTGCATGACGATCCGGGGCGTGAAGAAGCCGGGCGCCCGCACCGTCACCTCGGCCGTGCGCGGCATCCTCAAGACCTCCGCCGTGACGCGCGCCGAGGCCATGAGCCTGATCCTGGGGCGCTGAGCGGTGCCCGACGTCGTCGGCTTCCCGGGCCTGGGCCGCACCCGCGTGATGGGCGTCGTCAACGCGACCCCCGACTCGTTCAGCGACGGCCACCCGACCACGACGCAGGCGGTCCGGCACGGGCTAGCCCTGCTCGAGCAGGGCGCCGACCTGCTCGACGTCGGGGGCGAGTCGACCCGTCCGGGAGCCCAGCGCGTCGCCGAGGCCGAGGAGCTGCGCCGGGTGGTCCCCGTCGTCGAGGGGCTGGTCGCCGTCGGCGCCGTCGTGTCGATCGACACGATGCGCGCGTCGGTGGCGAGGACCTGCGTGGAGGCCGGCGCCCAGCTCGTGAACGACGTCTCCGGCGGCCTGGCCGACCCCGAGATGCTGCCGACCGTCGCCGCGCTCGTCGTGCCGTACGTCGCGATGCACTGGCGCGGGCACAGCATCGACATGCAGCAGCGGGCCGACTACGTCGACGTCGTCGCCGAGGTGACCGCCGAGCTGCTCGAGCGCCGCGATGCCGCGCTCGCCGCCGGAATCGACCCCGGCCGCCTGCTGCTCGACCCCGGCATCGGCTTCGCCAAGCAGGGACCGCACAGCTGGTCGCTGCTGCGGGGGCTCCCGCAGCTCGCCGCGCTCGGCCACCCGCTGCTCGTCGGGGCGTCCCGGAAGGCCTTCCTCGGCGACCTGCTGGCCGACCCGTCGGGGGAGCGACGCCCCCCCGTCGAGCGCGACGCCGCGTCCGCCGCGCTCAGCGTCGTGGCGGCGCAGGCCGGCGCGTGGGCGGTCCGCGTGCACGACGTGCGTCCCAGCGCCGACGCCGTCCGGGTGGTCGCCGCGGTGCGCAGCGCATGAGCGACATCGAGGCCGTGGAGGCCGCCAACCTCGCGATGTACCAGGCGTTCGAGAGCGCCGACGTCGACCGGATGCACGCGCTGTGGGACTCCGTCGAGCCGACCGCGGTCGTCTGCGTGCACCCCGGCTGGCCGATGCTGCGCGGGCGGGACCAGGTGCTGCGCTCGTGGTCGGCGGTGATGGCCGGCACCGAGTACATCCAGTTCTTCCTCACCGACGTGAGCGTCAGCGTGCTCGGCGACACGGCCGTGGTGACCTGCACCGAGAACGTCCTCACCGAGGTGACCGAGGCCGCGCACGGCGGGTCGTCCGTCGTCGCGACCAACGTCCTGGTCCGGCGCGCGGACGGCTGGAAGGTGCAGGTCCACCACGGCTCGCCCGTCCTCGGCCGGCTCGTCGAGGAGTGACGCGTGGCTGACGCGATCTCGTTGACGGGTCTGCGGGTCCGCGGCTTCCACGGCGTCTTCCCGGAGGAGCGCCGCGACGGCCAGGACTTCGTCGTCGACGTCGTGCTCACGGTCGACGTGCGCGCGGCCGCGGCGTCCGACGACCTGGCCCTCACGGTGCACTACGGCGAGCTGGCCGAGCGGCTGGCCGAGGTGGTCGAGGGCGAGCCGGTCGACCTGCTCGAGACGCTCGCGACCCGGCTGGCCGAGGTCTGCCTGGCGCCCGACCTGGTGACGGCGGTCGAGGTCACCGTGCACAAGCCGTCGGCGCCGATCGCGCGCGCGTTCACCGACGTCTCGGTGACGGTGCGGCGGCCCTGATGGCGAGGTTGCGACCCGCGGTGCTGTCCCTCGGCTCGAACCAGGGCGACCGGCTGGGCTTCCTCCAGCTGGCGGTCGACGTGCTGCAGCCCCACGCCATCTCGTCGGTCTGGCAGACCGCGCCCTGGGGCGGGGTCGAGCAGGACGACTTCCTCAACGCGGTGGTCCTGTGCGCATTCGACGCGACCGCCGCCTGGGAGCGGGCGCAGGAGGCGGAGGTCAGGGCCGGTCGCGTACGGGACGTCCGATGGGGACCGCGCACCCTCGACGTCGACGTCGTGCTGGCAGACCCTCCGGTCCCGGCGGGGTTGCTGCTGCCGCACCCCCGTGCCCAGGAGCGGGCCTTCGTGCTGGCCCCGTGGCTCGAGCTCGACCCGGCGGCCCGCCTGCCGCAGGGCGCCGTCGCGGACCTGCTCGCCGCGCTGCCCGAGGACGTCACCCGCCGGCCCGACCTGGTGCTGCGATGACCCCGACCCGCCCGGCGGCGCTGCTCGGCCTGGTCGTCGGGTTCGCGCTGCTGGGCTGGCTGCTGGCGGCCGCGGCGTACGGCTCGCTGCCCGTCCTCCCGCTGCTCGCCCCGCTGACGACGGTCGTGCTGGCGGTCGTCGAGGTGGCGATGTCCCGCGTCGTCCGCGACCGGCTGTCGGACCGTCCGAAGGCCGGTGGTCGGCCGCTGCACCCGCTGCAGATCGCCCGTGCGGCCGTCCTCGCCCGCGCGTCGAGCACCGGTGGCGCCGTTCTGCTCGGCGCCTACTCCGGGCTGCTGGCCTGGACGCTGCCGCGCCGGGGCGACCTGCTCAGCACCGAGCGCGACGCCGTCGTCGCCGGGCTGTCGGCCCTGGCCGCGCTCGGGCTGGTGGCCGCGGCGCTGCTGCTGGAGCGGGCCTGCCGCACGCCGATCCCGCCCGACCGGACGCTAGGGTCGCGGACATGACGCTCGACGACCTGACCACCGACGAGCTGCGCGAGCGCGCCCTGGCCAAGGCCGAGAAGGCCCACGACCTCGGCTTCGTGTGGGAGCTCGTCAAGCACATGCGCGGCAGCGCGGCGATCGCCGGCGAGGACGGCTCGTCGGGCGGGATCACCGGGTCGATCAGCGAGCTCGTGCACGTCGTCCGCGAGCTGCGCGGCAAGGAGCCCCTCGGCGTCGACGAGCCCCTGCTGCGCGCCCGCTTCCTCGAGTACCTCAAGGCCTGACCGGGGGCCCTCTGGACGACACGTCACGGGCGCGGTGCCGGCCTACGCGGCCGGGGGACGGACGGCGGCGTGCAGCGCGGACGGCGTCAGCACGCCGAGCCGACGGCCGGCGCCGTCGCGCACCTCGACCCGGCCGTCCGGGCTCTCCAGCAGCAGCGCCAGGGCCTGGCCGAGGTCGGCGGACGCCGGCAGCGACCCCGAGACAGGGCCGTCCCACGGCTCCAGCGACGCGCCGTCGATCGGCGTCACCGACAGCCGCTTCACGGTGCGGTCGGAGCCGACGAAGCCGGCGACGAACTCCGACGCCGGAGCCCCCAGGACGGTGGCTGGGTCGGCGTACTGCTCGAGGAACCCGCCGTCGCGCAGGACCGCGATGCGGTCACCCAGCCGGACCGCCTCGTCGACGTCGTGGGTGACCAGCACGACGGTGGTGCCGAGCTCGCGCTGCACGCGCAGGAACTCGCTCTGCAGCCGCTCGCGGGCCACCGGGTCGACGGCGCTGAACGGCTCGTCCATCAGCAGCACCAGCGGGTCGGCGGCCAGCGCCCGGGCGACGCCGACGCGCTGCCGCTGCCCCCCGGACAGCTGCGCGGGGTAGCGGTCGGCGTACGTGCCCGGCGGCAGGCCGACCAGCTCGAGCAGCTCGTCGACGCGGGTGCGGGTCCGCTTCCGGTCCCAGCCGAGCAGCGACGGAACGGTCGCGACGTTGTCGCGGACCTTCTGGTGCGGGAACAGCCCGACCTGCTGGATGACGTAGCCGACGCGGCGGCGCAGCGCGACCTTGTCCATGGCCATGACGTCCTCGCCCTCGAGCAGGACCCGTCCGGACGTGGGCTCGACCAGCCGGTTGACCATCTTCATGGTCGTAGTCTTGCCGCACCCGGACGGCCCCACCAGGACGCACAGCTCGCCGCCCCGCACGTCGAGCGAGAGGTTGTGCACGGCGGTCGTGCCGTCGTCGTAGCGCTTCGACACGGCCTCGAGCCGGATCGCGGGCTCGTCGGTAGGTTGCACGGGTGGCGCCCTCTCAGTTGGCTCAGGCCCAGTCACAGGAGGCGCCGAACCCGTGGATCAGCGTCGACTTCGTGCGCGACAACAGCGAGGCCATCCTCGCCGCGCTGCGCCAGCACATCACGCTGACGGTGGTCAGCGTGGCACTGGGGCTGCTGCTGGCGGTCCCGCTGGCGCTGCTGGCCCGCCGGTACGGCTGGCTGCGCACCCCGCTGCTCGGCGCCGCCGGGCTGCTCTACACGATCCCGTCGCTCGCGCTGTTCGCCGTCCTCGCTCCGGTCACCGGTCTGACCGCGACCACCGTCGTTCTCGGCCTCACCAGCTACACGCTGCTGGTGCTCGTGCGCAACGTCCTCGCGGGGCTCGACGGCGTGCCGGCCGACGTCGTCGAGGCCGCCCGCGGCATGGGCATGGGGCCGGGACGTCTGCTGCTGCGGGTCGAGCTGCCGCTCGCGCTGCCGGCGGTCCTGGCAGGCGTCCGCATCGCCACGGTCTCCACCGTCGCGCTGGTCACGGTCGGGGTGGTGGTCAGCAACGGCGGCCTCGGCCAGCTGATCTTCGAGGGCTTCAACAACAACCTCTACCGGGCCGAGATCTTCACCGCGACGGCGCTGTGCGTGGCCCTTGCGCTGGTCGCCGACCTGCTGCTGCTGGGCCTCGAACGGCTGCTCACCCCGTGGGCACGGCGGTGAGCCTCGTCGGCGACACCGTCGCGTGGCTGCTCGACGGCGAGCACTGGACGGGCACCGACGGCGTGCCGAACCGGCTGCTCGAGCACGTGCAGGTCTCCGCGTCCGCCGTCGGCATCGCCGCGCTGATCGCCCTGCCGATCGCCTTCCTGCTGGGGCACGTCCGGCGCGGCGGTGGGCTGGTGAGCGGGTTGTCGAACGCCTCCCGCGCCGTGCCGACGTTCGCGGTGCTGGTGCTGCTGGCGGCCACCCCCGTCGGCTTCGGCAACCGCGCCACCGTCGTCGCGCTGGTGCTGTTCGCCGTCCCGCCGCTGCTCACCAACGCCCACGTCGGCGTGCGCGACGTCGACCGCGAGGTGCTCGAGGCGGCCCGGGGCATGGGCATGACCGGTCTGCAGGTGCTGCGGCGGGTCGAGCTGCCGCTGGCGCTGCCGCTCATCGCCGCCGGGGTGCGGACCGCCGCCGTCCAGGTCGTCGCCACCGCGACGCTCGCGGCGTACGTCGGCGGGGGAGGGCTGGGGCGGTTCATCGCCGACGGCTTCGGACGCGCCGACCCGGCCATGACGGTCGCGGGCGGCGTGCTGGTCGCGGCGCTGGCCCTGGTCACCGAGCTCTCGCTCGCGGGGGTGCAGCGCCGTCTCGGCCGGGGTCGGCAGACGGTCGCTCCCGAGGTCGCTCCGTAGGTCTGAGCGTGGCAGGATCGTCGGTGCGGGATCCCCCGCCGGACACGCGCAGCCCCTTCAGGCACTGCGGGACACAGGAGGCGGTCGCCGATGCGCGCACCCCGTACGACCATCGCGGCAGCACTGCTCGGACTCGTGCTGACCGGCTGCGGAGCGTCGGACGACTCGACCGACGAGGACACCGCCACGTCGACGTCGTCGGCCGGCGAGGAGCTGGTCGTGCTCGAGGACGACCTGTCGCTGCAGACCGTCGACAACATCGTCGGCGTCATCCGCACCGAGAAGCTCACGCCCGCCGCCCAGCAGGCGATCGAGAAGGTCACTGGCGCCCTCACGACCGAGGAGCTCGTCGGTCTCAACCGCCAGGTCGACCTCGAGCGCAAGACGCCTGGCGCCGTCGCCGAGGCCTACCTCGAGTCCGAGTCGCTCGCGACCGGCGTGTCCGGCGGCTCGGGCAAGGTCGTCGTCGGGGCCGCCGGCTTCAGCGAGAACCAGATCCTGGCCAACCTGTTCGCTGGGGCGCTCGACGCCGCGGGCTTCGACGCCGACGTCAAGAACGTCACCAACCGCGAGGTGTACGAGCCGGCGCTCGAGAGCGGTCAGCTCGACGTGTTCCCGGAGTACGTGGGCACGCTCACCGAGTTCCTCAACAAGAAGGCGAACGGCCCCGACGCCGCGGCCCAGGCCAGTGGCGACCTGCAGAAGACCGTGACCGCGCTGCGCGCGCTGGCCGAGCCCCGCGGGCTGACGGTGCTCGAGCCGTCCGAGGCCGCTGACCAGAACGCGTTCGCCGTGACCAAGGCCTTCGCCGACGCCCACGACCTGACGACGCTGTCGGACCTCGAGGGCTACGACGGCGAGCTGGTGCTCGGTGGCCCGCCCGAGTGCCCGACCCGGCCGTTCTGCCAGCCGGGCCTGGAGAAGACCTACGGCCTCGCCTTCGACGATTTCCTCTCGCTCGACGCCGGCGGCCCGCTGACCAAGACCGCCCTCAGGCAGGGCCGGATCCAGGTCGGATTGGTGTTCTCCTCCGACGGCTCGCTGACCGCGAGGTAGCGACCTCGGGTCACCGCCTGCGCCGCAGGACCCGCGCCTCCCACGGCTCGAGTGCCGGGCCGGTGCTGCCGGGCAGGTTCGTCAGCAGCACCTCGCCGTCCAGCGGCAGGTCGAGCGTGGCCGGCTCTCCCGACAGGTTCGCGACGACCAGCAGCTCGACGTCGTGGAGGCGGCGGGTGAACGCGTAGACCTGCGGGTCGTCCGGCAGCAGCATCGTGAAGTCCCCGTGCGCGACGACCGGCTCGTTGTGGCGCAGCGCGATCAGCCGTCGGTAGTGGTGGAAGACCGAGTCGGGGTCGGCGCGGGCCGCCTCGGCGTTGACCTCGACGTGGTCCGGGCCCACCGCCAGCCAGGGCTCGCCGGTGGTGAAGCCGGCGTGCGGACCCGAGTCCCACTGCATCGGCGTGCGGGCGTTGTCGCGGCTCATCGCCCGCAGCCCGGCGAGCACCTGCTCCGGGTCCTGTCCGGCCGCGACCGCGTCGCGCCAGTGGTTGAGCGACTCGACGTCCTGCAGCTCGGAGATGTCGCGGAACGGCGTGTTCGTCATCCCGAGCTCCTCGCCCTGGTAGACGAACGGCGTCCCGCGGTGCAGGTGCAGGACGGTTCCCAGCGCTGTGGCCGAGCGAACCCGGTGGACGCCGTCGTCGCCGAACCGGGACACCACCCGCGGCTGGTCGTGGTTGTTCCAGTACAGGCTGTTCCAGCCGCTCTCGGCGAGGCCCTCCTGCCACCGGCCGAGGGAGGCCTTGAGCAGTCGCAGGTCGAACGGCAGCACGTCCCACTTGCTCGCCCCGTGGTCGACGTCGACGTGCTCGAACTGGAAGACCATGTCGAGCTCGCGGCGCGCGGGGTCGGTGAACAGCGCGGCCTGCTCGACCGTCACCCCCGGCATCTCCCCGACGGTCAGCAGCCCCTCGCGTCCCTCGAAGACCTCGCGGTGCATCTCCTGCAGGTACTCGTGCAGCCGCGGCCCCCCGAGGAAGTGCGGGGTGCCGTCGCCCTGGCCACCGGGCCGGCGCACGACGCCGTCGGGCAGTGCCGGGTCCTTGGAGATCATGTTGATGACGTCCATGCGGAAGCCGTCGACCCCGCGGTCGAGCCACCACCGCATCATCTCGTGGACGGCCCGCCGGACCTCGGGGTTCTCCCAGTTCAGGTCCGGCTGCTGGCAGGTGAACAGGTGCAGGTAGTGCTCGCCCGTCGCCTCGTCGAAGGTCCACGCCGGACCGGAGAAGAACGACCCCCAGTCGGTCGGCTCCGACCCCGGGGCGCCGGGCGTGGTGCCCGGACGCGGCGGACGCCACCAGTACCAGTCGCGCTTCGGGTCGTCCTTGCTCGACCGCGACGCGCGGAACCAGGAGTGCTCGTCGGAGGTGTGGTTGACGACCAGGTCCATCAGCAGCCGCATGCCGCGGGCGTGCAGCGCGGCGATCAGCTCGTCGAGGTCGGCGAGGGTCCCGAAGACCGGGTCGACGTCCTGGTAGTCGCTGATGTCGTACCCGTTGTCGTGCTGCGGCGAGGGGTAGACGGGCGAGAGCCACAGGACGTCGACGCCGAGCGCGACCAGGTGGTCCAGCCGCGACAGGACGCCGCGCAGGTCACCGGTGCCGTCGCCGTCGGAGTCGGCGAAGCTGCGGGGGTAGACCTGGTACACCACCGCGCTGCGCCACCATGCGGCGTCGTCGCTCACGTCAGGCGGCGGTCGCCGGGGCGCACCACCCGCAACCAGCGGAACCCGTACGCCTCCAGCGGCACCGTGGCCGAGCCGTCGTCGGCGACGTCGTGCGCTCCGTCGCAGAGCAGGTCGACCAGTCGCGTGCCGGGCTCCAGGTCGGGGAGCGACAGCGACACGGTGACCGGCTCGGACGACAGGCCGTGCACCGACACCAGACAGGCGTCGTCCCACGTCACCGTGTGCGCGAGCACCTGGGTCAGCGGCTGCTCGAGGACGGCGAACTCGCCCCACCCCAGCTCGGGGCACTCGCGGTAGCGACGCGCCAGCAGCGTCATGAACGACAGCAGCGAGTCGGGGTCGCGGCGCTGGGCCGAGACGTTGACGTGCTCCGGTCCGAAGCCGCCCGTCACGACCGGTGCGCAGAGTCGGGACGGCGCCGCCGTCGAGAAGCCGCCGTTCTTCCCGGCCGACCACTGCATCGGGGTGCGTACCGCGGAACGACCTTCCAGCTCGAGGTTCTCGCCCATCCCGATCTCCTCGCCGTAGAACAGCACCGGCGTGCCGGGCAACGAGAACAGCAGGCTGTAGGCCATCCGGACCCGGCGCGGGTCGCCCGACAGCATCGGCGGCAGGCGCCGGCGCAGACCGCGCCCGTAGACCTGCATGTCGGGGTCGGGGCCGAAGGCGGCGAAGACCTCCAGACGCTCGTCGTCGCTGAGCTTGTCGAGCGTCAGCTCGTCGTGGTTGCGCACGAACGTCGCCCACTGGCAGTCGTGCGAGATCGCCGGCCGCGACAGCAGCGCCTCCGCCACCGGGCGGGCGTCCTCGCGCGCCAGGGACAGGTACAGCGCCTGCATCGCGATGAAGTCGAACTGCATGGTGAGCTCGTCGCCGTCGCTGCCGCCGAAGAACTCCTGCTGCTGCTCGTGCGGCAGGTTGACCTCGCCGAGCAGCACCCCGTCACCGGTGCGACGTCCGAGGAACGACCGCAGGTCGCGCAGGTAGCCGTGCGGGTCGCTGAACTCGTGCTGGTCGACGCCGTTGGTGGCCAGGAAGAACGGCACGGCGTCCACGCGGAAGCCGTCGAGCCCCAGCTGGAGCCAGAAGCCCATGACCTTGGCGATCTCGTCGCGGACGGCCGGGTTCGTGACGTTGAGGTCGGGCTGGTGCCTGTAGAACTGGTGCAGGTAGTACTGGCCGCTCTTCTCGTCGAGCTCCCAGACGCTCGTCTCCTGGTCGGGGAACACGACCTCCTGCTGCTCGGCCGGCGGCTCGTCGCGCCAGACGTAGTAGTCGCGGTACCTCGACGTGCGGCTCGCCCGCGCGGCCTGGAACCAGGGGTGCCGGTCGGAGGTGTGGTTGACCACGAGGTCGGCGATGACGCGCATGCCCCGGTCATGCGCCGTCCGGATCACCTCGACCAGGTCGCCGTGGCTGCCGAGCCGCTCGTCGACACCGTAGAAGTCGGTGATGTCGTAGCCGTCGTCGCGGTCGGGCGTCGGATAGATCGGCATCAGCCACAGGCACGTGACGCCGAGCTCGGCCAGGTGGTCCAGCCGGGACGCCAGGCCGGCCAGGTCGCCGGTCCCGTCGCCGTCCGAGTCGAGGTAGGTCTCGACGTCGAGGCAGTAGACGACGGCGGTCTTCCACCACAGGTCGCTGGTGTCGGTGACCCTCACGCAGCGGCCTTGCGGGTGACGTCGAGCTGCGGCAGCACCTTCTCGCCGAACACGTCGAGCCACTCGGTCTGCTCCTGGCCGACGTGGTGCAGGTAGACCTCGTCGAAGCCGATCTCGACCAGCTCCTGCAGCCAGGCGGCGTGCTGGCCGGGGTCGGCGCTGACGAGAACCGGCCCGCGCACCGCCTCCGGAGGCACGTGCTCGGCGGCGGCGTCGAACAGCGTCACGTGGTCGACGTCCCAGTTGAAGTCGGGCGGGAACACGTTGCTGCGCCACTGGTCGTGCGCGACGTGCAGCGCCTCGTCGTCGGTGGCCGCGTAGGACAGGTGCACCTGCAAGGCCAGCGGTCCGGTGCCGCCGGCCCCGCGGTAGGCCTCCACGACCCGGCGCAGGTCGTCCTGCGGCTGCAGGACGGTGGCGAGCCCGTCGGCCCAGTCCGCCGCCCAGGCAGCGGTCTTCGCGCTCACTGCTGCGGCGAGCAGCGGCGGCGGCACCTCGGGGCGGGTCCACAGCCGGGCCCGGTCGACCGTCACGAGCCCGTGGTGGCTGACCTCCACGCCGGCGAACAGCTCGCGCACGACGTCGACGCACTCGCGGAGCCGGGCGTTGCGGACGTCCTTGCGCGGCCAGAGCCCGCCGGTGATGTGCTCGTTCGACGCCTCGCCGGTGCCGAGCGCCGCCCAGAAGCGGCCCGGGTACATGGCCGTCAGCGTCGCCATCGCCTGCGCGATGATCGCCGGGTGGTAGCGCTGACCGGGTGCGTTGACGACGCCGAACGGCAGGTCGGTCGCCTGCAGCGCCGCGCCCAGCCACGACCAGGCGAAGGCCGAGTGGCCCTGCCGCGCGCTCCACGGGGAGAAGTGGTCGGAGCACATCGCGGCGGTGAAGCCGACCTGCTCGGCCTGCTGCACGGCCGCCAGCAGCCGCGTCGGGTGGACCTGCTCGTGGGAGGCGTGGAAGCCGATCACCGTCATCCCCTGACGGTGCCCGCCGGACGTGACGGGAACCTCAGCGCAGCTCGCCCACGGGCACCTCGACCTGCAGCACGTTGCCCTCCGGGGCGAGCGGGCACGAGAACCGCGGGTCGTGCGCGCAGCTCGGGGCGTAGAGGAAGTTCAGGTCGACGACGAGGCAGCCGTCCGCCGTGGTGCCGAGGTCGGCGCCCTTGACCGTGTCGTAGAGGTAGCGCCCGCCGCCGTACGTCCGGGGGCTCGGGTCCTTCAGGGGGATCCACAGACCGCCGCCGTAGGAGTCCAGCCACCACGCGTCGAGCGACCCCCACGGCGTGCGCAGCACCCCGATCCGCTCGAACGGCACGATCCCGTCTGTGGCCGTCGGGACCTCGATCCGCCTCGGCTCGGCCGGCTCCAGCGGCACCTCGACCCGCCAGCCCGGGTCGTACGGCGCGACCGTCAGCCCGCGGAACGTGCCGCGGTCGGCCGGTGACTGGGGGTGCTCGCCGAACAGCTGGTCGCGCACCGCCGCCCACCCGGCGTGCGCGACGCGCGGGTGGCTCTCCGCGCGGACGTCGTCGTACAGCTTCGCGACCTGGCGGCGCCAGTCGAGCAGGTCCAGGCTCATGTCGCGCATCCTCCCGCTACTTGTCGATGTCACCGATCACGAAGAAGAAGGACGACAGGACGGTCACCAGGTCGCGCACCCGGACTCCGGCCAGTGCGACCGGCAGGGCGGACACGTTCGCGAACGAGGCGGTGCGCATGGCCAGCCGCCACGGCACCCGGTCACCGCGTGACACCAGGTAGTAGCCCGACAGCCCGAGCGGTCCCTCGGTCCAGGCGTAGGTCGTGCCCTCGGGAGCCCGCACGGTCTTGGGCAGCCGCAGCGCCACCGGGCCCGCGGGGAGCCGTCCGAGGCAGGCGTCGGCCAGGTCGAGCGAGACGTCGAGCTGCTCGGTCACGCAGGCGAAGCGGGCGTGGGCGTCGCCCTCGGTGCGGGTCACCACCTGCACGTCGAGGGAGCCGTAGGCCAGGTACGGCTCGTCACGACGCAGGTCGAGCTCGACGCCGGAGGCGCGCGCCACCGGACCGGACACGCCGTGCGACAGGACGTCGGCCGCCGGCAGCACGCCGACACCGCGACCGAGGTCGCCGTCCCGGACGAGACCCTCCATCGCGGCCGCGACGGGGCGGACGCCGTCGAGGGCCTGCGCCAGCCGCGACGTCCACCCGAGCGGGACGTCCTCCTTGAGGCCGCCGACCCGGTTGAACATGTAGTGCATCCGGCCGCCGGTGGCCTCCTCCATCACCGCCTGCAGCGCCTCGCGCTCCGCGAAGCCCAGCAGGGCCGGGCCGTCCGCCAGGGACGCGCCGAGGAACAGCAGGGAGTTCAGGACCCGGTTGACCTCGGCGAGCAGGGTGCGCAGCCAGACGGCGCGGTCGGGCAGCTGCATGCCGAGCATCCGCTCGACGGCGAGCACGATGCCGAGCTCATTGCTGAACGCCGACAGCCAGTCGTGGCGGTTGGCCAGCATGACCAGCTGCCGGTAGTCGCGGACCTCGAACAGCTTCTCGGCCCCGCGGTGCAGGAAGCCGACCTCCGGCTCGGCGCTGACGACGACGTCGCCGTCCACGACCAGGTGCAGCTGCAGGACGCCGTGCGACGACGGGTGCTGCGGGCCCAGGACGAGCGTCGCGGTCGAGGCTGCACCCAGCCCGACGACCTGCTCGTGGAGCGCCATGGGGTCAGCCTACGAAGGGGTCGTCGATCCCGACCGGGCAGACGACCCAGCCGAAGCTGCCGAGCGTCCGGCGGTCCATCAGCTCGGCGGCCTGGGAGGTGGCCTGCAGCAGCGCGAGGTACCCGCGGGGGTCGGTCCTGGCGAGCGACAGCGGCGGCGGGGTGGGGTCGACGCCGAGCCGCTCGAGCGCGTCGCGCTGGGTGAGCACCCGTCCCCCGGACGCCGCGGCGACCGCGTCGAGGGCGACGTGGGCGGTGAGGTCGCAGGAGCCGTCGGGCAGCGGCGGCACCTGACGCCCGTCGCGGTAGCCGGTGAGGGTCGGACGGCGGTCGAAGAAGGCGGTGCGGTCGCCGAGCGCGTGGCCGTAGTCGACGGCCACCGCCAGACCGGCACGCACCTGGCCGACGGCCGCGGCCCACGCCCGGTCCCTGCTCGCGCCGACCTCGACGCGGCGGCCCTGCGGCCACCACCGTCGGGCCCACTCGAGGTCGCCGGCCGTGGCCGGTCCGCCGAGCACCTCGGTCCCGTCCGGCTCGACCAGCACGACGCGGTCGTCGAACAGCACCTCGGGCGGCACGTCGTCCAGCCACTCGTTGGCGATGAGCAGGCCCTCCAGCGGCGGCACCTCGGCCGTCCAGCGCAGGCCGGGCGGGCCGAGGGCGAGGTCGACGCCCGTCAGCCGCCAGCGCCTCGGGACGTCCGGCAGCGCCTGCAGCAGCTCGCCCCGGCCGGCGCCGACGTCCACCACGTCGAACGGGTCGGGGTGGCCCAGCGCGTCGTCGACGAGCTCCGCGAGCCGGCGCACGGCCTGCGCGAACACGGGGGA
The DNA here is from genome assembly GCA_025966005.1 of Frankiales bacterium. Taxonomy (GTDB): domain Bacteria; phylum Actinomycetota; class Actinomycetes; order Mycobacteriales; family SCTD01; genus SCTD01. Next base: position 853 of record JAOPVV010000205.1, on the reverse strand, counting down.
GGCGGTCACCGAGGTCCGGAAGTGCTCGGACGGCGCGTGCCTGAGGAAGAAGCCGTCGGCGCCGTACAGCGCGTCGTGCATCGCCTCCGACCACGGACGGGCGGACGACGCGGGGAGGGCCACGGGTGGCAGCATGCCCCGCCATGGCTGACCTGCAGGACCTGGCCCGGTTCGACGACTCGCTGCGCAGCGGCACCCACCTGTGGACCACGCTCGGCTACCGCCGCCTGGCCTGGGACGTCGGCAGCACGACCATCGCCTGGGACGCCACGGCCGCCTACGGCTTCCCGACGGCCACCGGCACGGTGATCCAGGGCGGCCTGGTGACCGCGATCCTGGACGCGGCGATGGGCGGTGCCTGCTGGAGCGTCCTCGACGCCGACGAGGCCTTCCTCACCGCCGACCTGCGGGTGGAGTTCCTGCGCTCCACGCGGGTCGGGACCGTCAGCGCGACGGGCACGGTCGTGCGGCGCACCCGCCGGGTCGTGTTCTGCGAGGCGCAGCTGTTCGACGACGCGGGCGTGCTGCTGGCGGCCAGCCGCTGCACCCAGGTGGTGCTGCCCGCGGACGGCGCGGCCGGCCGCTACGCCGAGCCGGCGGCGGACGGCGCCCCGCCGGACGACGCCCGCGGGTAGGTGATCCGGGCCACAAGGAGTAGACGTGCCGCCACTGCTGGTTACGCTGGTGGAGCACGTCCGGTACCCCTCTGAGGACTGGAACGGAAGATGGACACCCCTGCTCGCCTGACGGTCGGCGTCGTCGGCACCGGCCGCGTCGGCGCTGTGCTCGGCGCCGCGCTGGCCCGCGCGGGCCACAGGGTCGTCGCGGCCTCGGCCGTGTCGGCCGCCTCCCG
>JAOPVV010000170.1 GCA_025966005.1 Frankiales bacterium | reverse complement strand
AGCCGGCCGGCGCCGGCGAGGACCTCGCGCACGCCGACGGCCAGCAGCTCGCCGTGCCGCCGGCCGTCGACGACGACGGACGAGGCCAGCTCGCGGCAGCCGGCGGCGGTGACCTGCACCAGGGCGGCCGACACCGCCGGGGAGGACGTGTCGAGACCCAGGACCAGCACGCGCCCGAGCCTAGGCGCGGGCGCGCGCCGTCAGCCCTTGTACTGCTCGAGCAGCTCGCGCTTGAGGACCTTGCCGGACGGCCCGAGCGGGAACGCGTCGGCGAAGAACACCCGGCGCGGGTACTTGTAGGCGGCCAGCTTGGTCTTGGACCAGGCCGACAGCTCCTGCTCGGTGATCTCGCCGCCGGCGGGGTCCTTGATGACGATCGCGCAGACCTCCTCGCCGTACTGCGGGTCGGGCAGCCCGATCACGGCCACCTGCGCGACGGCCGGGTGGCGCAGCAGCGCCTCCTCGACCTCGCGCGGGTAGATGTTGTAGCCACCGCGGATGACCATGTCCTTCTTGCGGTCGACGATCGAGACGTAGCCGTCCGCGTCCTTGGTGCCGAGGTCGCCGGTGCGGAACCAGCCGTCGACGATCGCGGCGGCCGTCGCCTCGGGCTTGTTGAGGTAGCCCTTGAACACGTTGTGGCCCCGCACGACGATCTCGCCGAGCTCGCCGGTCGGCAGCATCTCGATGCGCTCCTCGACCTCGGCCGCGGCGACCTCGACCTCGACGCCCCAGATGCTCTTGCCAACGGTGCCGGACTTGGGCTCGAAGCCGACCTGGTTGAAGGTCGCGACCGGGCTGGTCTCGGTCAGGCCGTAGCCCTCCAGCACGTTCGTGCCGAAGACCTCGGAGAACCTCTCGAGCACCGGCACGGGCAGCGCCGCGCCGCCGGACAGGGCCGACTTCAGGGTGGGGCGGTGCTCCGAGGTCTTGGCCGCCTCGATGAGCCCGACGTACATCGTGGGGACGCCCATGAAGATCGTGACGTCCTCCTTCACCATCAGCTCGAGCGCCTGCGCGCCGTCGAAGCGCGGCAGCATGACCACCGAGGCGCCGACGTAGAACGAGGTGTTCATGCAGCAGGTCTGACCGAAGGTGTGGAACAGCGGCAGGCAGCCGAGCACCACGTCGTCCGGACCGATGTCGAACGAGTGCATGGCCGACGCGACGACGTTCATCGTCACGTTGAGGTGGGTGATCTCGGCGCCCTTGGGGGTGCCGGTGGTGCCGCTGGTGTAGAGGATCACCGCGGTGTCGTCCGGCTCGGTCGGGACCATGGCCTCGATCGGCGTCGCGGACAGCGCGAGCGTGTCGATGCGCTCGAGCGTCGCGTCGCCGCCGTCCATGACCGCCAGCACCGGCACGCCCGCGAGCTCGGCGCCCTTGGCGCCCTCCCCCAGCAGCGGCGCGGCGCAGACCAGCGCCTTGGCACCGGAGTCGCGCAGGACGTACTCGATCTCCTCGGCCTTGAGCAGGGCGTGCACCGGCACGGCGACGGCGCCCAGAGCCAGCGTCCCGAAGTAGGCCAGCGGGAAGTGCGGCGTGTTCGGCAGCAGCAGCGCGACCTTGTCACCGCGTCCGATGCCCTTCTCGCGCAGCACCGCGGCGTACTGCAGCGAGTGCGCCCACAGCTGCGCGTAGGTGAGCTTCAGCTCGCCGAGCACCACCGCGGTGCGGTCGGCGTGGCGGACGGCGGACTCCGCCAGGATGCTGGCGATCGACAGGGACATGGTTCTCCAGGCTCGAGGGACAGGACGATCCTCCCCCGGCACCGCGCGCGGCGCCGGGGGAGCCGGACTCAGGCGACGCCGAGGTACGCCTGCTTGACGTACGGGTCGGCCGCGATCTGCGCGGTGGGGCCCTCCCGGGCCACCTGGCCGTGCTCGAGGACGATGACGCGGTCGGCGCAGCGGAACGCGAAGTTCACGTCCTGCTCGACGAGCAGCATCGTGGTGCCGGCGTCCTTGATCGTCTGGATGCTCCCGATGATCGCCTCCTTGACGCCGACCGACAGGCCCAGCGTGGGCTCGTCGAGCAGCAGCAGGGTGGGGCGGCCCATCAGCGAGCGGCCGATCGCGCACTGCTGCTGCTCACCGCCCGACAGCGTGCCGGCCGACTGCGAGGCCCGCTCCTTGAGCTTCGGGAACAGCGAGAAGACCCGCTCGAGGTCCTCGGCCTTGGTGTCGGGCTGCTTGCGCAGGCGCCGCGCGCCGAGCTCGAGGTTGTCGCGGATCGTCAGGCCGGGGAACAGCCGGCGCCGCTCCGGGCAGTGGACCAGCCCGGCCATCACCGTGGCGTAGGCGCTGTCTGGCAGCGGCTTGCCGTCGAACTCGATCGAGGTCGACGTGCTCTCGTTCAGGCGCGACAGCGCCCGCAGCAGCGTGGTCTTGCCGGCGCCGTTGGGCCCGACGACGGCCAGGCACTCGCCGCGGTCGACGTGCAGGTCGATGCCGTCGAGCACCTGGGCCTTGCCGAAGCTGACCTTCAGGCCGGCGACGGACAGGACGCGGTCAGTGCTGCTCATGCGTGGTGGCCTCTCCTCCGAGGTAGGCGGTGACGACCGCGGGATCGCGCATGACGGCCTGCGGCTCGCCGTCGGCGATCACCGCGCCCTGGTCCATGGCGACCACGCGCTCGACCAGCTGCAGCAGCGAGCCGATCTTGTGCTCGACGACGATCAGGGTGGTGCCGTCGGCGCGCAGCTGGCGGATGGTGTCGGACAGGACGCCGATCTCCGCCACCGACAGGCCGGCGAACGGCTCGTCGAGCAGCAGCAGCTGCGGCTTGGTCGCGAGCGCGCGGGCCATCTCGAGCCGCTTGAGGTCGCCCTCGGACAGCTGCGAGCTCGGTGAGGCGGCGCGGTGCGCGAGCCCCACCCGGTCGAGCACGCCCATCGCCTGGACGCGCAGGTCGCCCTTGGTGCCGCCGGCGATCAGCGGGACCATGACGTTCGCCAGCACGGGCAGGTCGGGGAACGGCTTGACGATCTGGAAGGTGCGCGCGACCCCCGACTTGACGACCTTGTGACGGGCCATCTTCAGCAGGCTCTTGCCGCGCAGCCGGACGTCGCCGCTGGTCGGCTTGTCGAAGCCGGTCAGGCAGTTGAACAGCGTCGTCTTGCCGGCGCCGTTGGCCCCGATCAGACCGACGGCGGCGCCCTCCTCGACCGAGAAGGTGACCTCGTTGACGGCGGTGAGCCCCCCGAAGCGCCGGGTGACGGCGTCGGCCTCGAGCAGGACGCTCACGGCTTGGCCCCCCCGCCCTCGACCATGGTGGCACCGGCCGCGCGGGTCGCGGAACCGCGCCCGGACAGCCGTTGCAGCAGGGGTGGAACGATCCCCCGGGGTTGCACGATGAGCACGATGATCAGCAGCAGGGCGAACGTCCCGATCTTGAGCTCCGGGTGCTCCACGAACAGGTCCGTCGCGCGGTCGAGGTAGTAGTTCTGCAGCAGGACCACCACGTACGCGCCGATCGCCGGGCCGATGATCGAGCCGGCGCCGCCGAAGGCCGCGATGATGATGATCAGCAGGCTGAGGTCGACCGCCAGCAGGTCGAGCGCCACGGTGCCGCGCACCTGGGCGTACAGCCCGCCCGCCAGGCCCGCGCACGCGGCCGAGAGCACGAAGGCGCCCAGCTTGTAACGGGTGAGCGGCACACCGGCCGCCTCGGCCGCGAGCTCGTCCTGCTGGATCGAGCGCAGCACCAGGCCGCGCTTGCCGTAGCCGAGCAGCATCAGCCCGCCGACCATGACCACCATGAACACCAGCGTCACGAAGTAACTGACGTAGATGTACTGGTCGAAGCCGCCCAGGCCGCTGAAGGTCAGCGGACCGAGCACCAGCTTGGACAGGCCCTCGCCGATCGTGTTGGTCAGCGAGCCGTCGATCACCGTCTTGACGCCGGCGATGCCGTCCTCGCCGCCCGTCTGGGTCTTGAAGATGAACGTCAGCTGGACCAGCGCACCCGCGACCGAGAGCGTCGCGAGGGCGAGGTACGGGCCCTTGAGGCGCAGGCACGGGATGCCGATCAGCAGTCCGAGCAGGGCGGCCGCACCGACCGCGGCCAGCAGCGCCAGCTCGTTGGAGACGTCCGGCTGGTACTTGCTCAGCAGCGCCACCGTGTAGGCGCCGGTGCCGATGAACGCGGCATGGCCGAAGTTCACCTGACCGGTGTAGCCGGACAGGATGTCCCAGCTCGCGGCGAACATGACGAAGATCGTCGCGACCGCGATCTGCTGCAGCAGCGTCGTGTTGTCGACGAAGCGCGGCAGGTAAAGCAGGACGATCGGCAGGGCCAGCAGGATCAGGGGGTTCGGGCGCAGCAGCCGCTTCAGCGGACTGGGGCGGCCGCTGCCGCCGTCGGACGGGGCAGCGGGCTGCTCCGCGACCTTGGTGCTGGTCATCTGGCCACCTTCCCGAGGAAGCCCTGGGGTCGCAGGACCAGCGTGGCGAGGATGACCGCGACGGTCACGAGCCCCACCTTGATGTCGCCGTCCTTGACGTTGAAGGCGACGAAGCGGTCGAGGAAGCCCACGACCACGGAGGCGAGCACGGTGCCGGGGATCGACCCCAGCCCGCCGAGGATGACGATGGCGAACGCCTGCGTGAGCGGCAGCAGCCACATCGTCGGGGTGAGGACGCCGTAGGGCGCGGTGAGCACGCCGGCCAGGCCGGCCAGACCCGCGCCGATGGCCAGGACGTACAGCGTGACCCGCTCGGGACGGACGCCGATCAACCGGCTGGCCTCCTCGTCCTGCGCGACCGCCCGGACCATGCGGCCGGTCGGGGTCCTGGTGAGCACGAGCAGCACCGTCACGATCGTCACCAGGGCGACCAGACCGGCGAGGACACGGGTCTGCTGCAGGGTGACGCCGAAGACGGTGACGGCCCCGCTGACGAAGCCGGGGAGCTGACGCTCGAGGCCGCCATAGAAGAACTGCACGCCGGACTGGACCAGGATCGCGACCGCCAGGGTCGCGATCAGGACCGCGACCTCCTGGTGGCGGATCGGTGTGATGACCAGCCGTTCGAGCAGGACGCCGGCCAGCGTGGCGGCGAGGACGCCGACCACCGCCGAGACGAGCAGCGGTGCTCCGGTCTCGGACATGGCGTACGCCGAGTAGGCGCCGATCATGAAGAAGGAGCCGTGGGCGAGGTTGACGATGCCGCCCACGCCGTAGACGAGGGAGAAGCCGAGGGCCACCAGGGCGATGACGGCGCTGGTGAGCGCGCCCTGGACGAGGACGTCCACGTGCCTCCTTGAGGGTCGGTGCGGTCGATCAGGAGCAGGTGATCGAGGAGGGGGTCGAGACAGGGGAGCCGGGTCCGGCGGGGCAGGTGCTCCGACGGACCCGGCTCGGTCCTGCTAGGGGAGGGTGACGCCCGGGGGCGCCTGGTAGGTGTTGCCGTCAGCGAGCGACTCGGGGTAGACGATCTTCTTCGAGCCGTCGGCCTGGTACTGGAAGTACAGCAGGGACAGGCCGGCCTTCGGGTCGGTCGCGCTGTAGATCACGTCGTGCTGCTCGTTGAACTTCTCGACGCCGGACACGCCGACGCGGTCGGTCTTCTCGAGCTCGGTGACGAGCGTGTCGGCGTCGAGCGCACCGGCGCGGGCAGCCGCCTCGTGCAGCGCGTAGATGCCGTCGTAGGTCGCCGCGCCGTTGTAGAGCGGGTCCCGCTTGTACTCGGCCATGAAGGCGTCGAAGAACGGGATGGTCTTCTCCGACACCGCCGCGCGGACGATGCCGGCCGGGCCGTTGAGCTCGCCGACGGCCTTGGTGACGTCGAAGTAGGCCGACGACTGGCCGGAGACGTTGATGCCGCCGAGCGCGAAGCCGGGCTTGAGGGTGGCCCACTGCTTGCCGAGCTGGATGCCGACCTGGGTCGAGTTGACCTCGATGACGAAGTCCGCGCCCTTGTCCTTCAGGCTCTTGAACTGCGCCGAGAAGTCGGTCGCGGCCGGGGTGTGCTTCTCGGTGCCGACCAGCTCGACGCCCTTGACGGCGGCCGGGATGGCGCCCTTGGTGGCGGCGCTCGGGTTCGGCAGGCAGGCGTTGAGGAACTCGACCAGCGGCAGGGCGAAGGCGGCGTCCTCGTGCAGGATGCCGAACTTGGAGAAGCCCTCCTTCGTCAGCTTGGTGGTGACGGTGAGGCACATGTCGGCCGCGAGGTTCAGCGAGTTGACCGGGCCGATGCGGAAGATGTACTTGCCGGGGCCGGTGGAGTCGACGCCCTTGACGACGTCGGGCGCGGCCGCGCCGGCCGAGACGTACGGGAGCTTCGCGCGCTTGACGGTGTCGAGGATCGCGAGGGTCTCCGCGGAGGAGAAGCCGCCGGAGATGGCCTGGACCTTGTCCTGCTGGGCGAACTTGGTGATGCAGGCGATGGCCTTCTCGGGCTTGGCCTCGGAGTCGCAGAAGACGATCTCGACCTGCGGGCCCTCGCCCTTGGCGTTGAGCTCCTTGGCGGCCAGCAGCGCGCCGTCGCGGACGTCCTCGCCCTGGGGGATCTGCTCGGGCCCGAAGACACCGATCTTGAAGGTCTCGCCACTGCCGGCAGCACTCGCGCCGGCGGACGCTCCCGTGGTGGGGTCGGAGGCGACGTCGCCACCGCTCTCCCCGCAGGCGGCCAGCGCGCTCATCGCGACGACCGTGCAGGCGACTGCCCACTTCTTCCTCAGCATGTGCTCTCCCTCGTACCAGCCCCGGGCCGTGGTGACCCAGGCCACAACACCCAACCCCACGTTCTCCACTGTGCCTAGGGGGCGCGTGCAGCGTGTCCGGATCGTGTTCTAGGGCGGCTGCACAACGACCCACCTCGGACCGACGACCTGCACGCGGGCCGTGCGGTGGTCCGCCCGGCTCGTCCTTGTGCCGTCGCCTCTCCCGAGTCGCACGTGCAGGCGCGACGCCGACAGCCCCTCGACCACCCCGTCGCCCCACTCGACGACCGTGACCGAGTGCAGGAGGTCGTCGTCGAGCCCCAGGTCGTCGAGGTCGACGGGCCCTCCCCCGTCGCGCAGCCGGTAGGCGTCGACGTGGACCAGCGGGACCGGACCGCGGTGCACCCGCGCGAGCACGAAGGTGGGGCTGGTGACCTGGCCGCGGACGCCCAGGGCGGCACCGACGCCCTGCGTGAACGTCGTCTTGCCGGCCCCCAGCGGGCCGGACAGCACCACGAGGTCACCGGCCCGCAGCTCGGCCCCCAGCCGGGCGCCGAGCGCCCGGGTGGCGTCGACGTCGTCGAGCCGGACCTCGAGCGGACGCACCAGCTCGCCGGGGGCGAGCTGCGCGAAGCCCAGCGCGGCCCAGTCGTCGTCGAGCGCGGCCGTCGCGCGCAGGTCGAGCGCGTCGCCGGGGTCGGCGAGCGCGGCGCGGGCGTCGTCCGGGCTCGTCACGAGCCGCGACCAGCTCACCTCACGCCCCGACAGCCAGCGAGGCGGCGAGCGCGAGGTCGTCGCGCAGCAGCCGGCGCGGCTCGCCGTCCGGACCCCACCGCAGGGCGGCGCTGGGGTGGTAGGTCGGGAGCACGCGCAGACCACGGGCGTCGTGGACGGTCCCGCGGACCGCGGCCAGGCTCGTCGGACCGAGGAACCAGCGGGTGGCCGACAGCCCGAGCGCCACGACGACGGCCGGAGCGGCCAGGGCGAGCTGCCGCTCGGTCCACGGCCGGCAGCGGGTGCTCTCCGCACGGGAGGGCGCGCGGTTGCCGGGCGGTCGGCACTTGATCGTGTTGAGCACCGCGACGTCGGCCCGGGCGACGCCGACCTCGGCCAGCAGCTCGTCGAGCAGCTGTCCGCTGCGGCCGACGAACGGCCGTCCGGTCTCGTCCTCGGTCGCGCCGGGGGCCTCCCCCATCAGCAGCAGCCGGGCACCGGCGGGGACGTCGCCGACGACCACCTGCGTGCGGGTCGCCGCCAGCTCGGGGCAGGCGGTGCAGGTGCGCACGGCGGCCGCCAGGGCGGCCAGGTCGGGCGCGGGCTCGGGGGTCACGCCGAGCGGCGGTCAGCGC